>JAZSKO010000083.1:0-9396 GCA_045534875.1 Eubacteriales bacterium
TGGCCTCCGACTTCAACCCATGGAGGCCCCTCGGATGCCAACGCGCATCCCCATCGCGCGGGAAGCATCACGCTTGTGCATAACGGCATCATCGAGAACTACAAGGAATTGAAGGAGGAGCTGACGAAAAAGGGCGTCACCTTCCTTTCCGAGACCGACACCGAGGTGGCGGCGGCTTGCATCAACGAGGCCTACGCCCGTCTGCAAGACCCACAGAAGGCGATCCGCGAGGCAACCGCTCGCATGAAGGGCGCGTATGCCTTCGGCATCCTCATCGACGGCAGAGTCGGCGAGGTCTGGGTGATCCGAAAGGGAAGCCCCCTGATCTTGGCAAAGGGACAGGACGGCTTCTACCTTGCCTCGGATATGACGGCTCTGTTGCCCTTCACAAAGGAATACTGCGCCATGGCAGAGGGCGAGGTGGCATGTCTCAGCCCTGTGAACGCCGTATTCGTGGAGGCAGATGGCAGCACGCGCGCCGCTACATGGCAGACCACCACCCTCACCGCCGAGTCGGCGCAAAAGGGCGGATACCCCCACTTCATGCTCAAAGAGATCCACGAGGAGCCCTCGGCAGTTCTGAAATCGGTCTCGCCGCGCGTGGTAAAGGGACTTCCCAATTTCGCGGCAGACGGGCTTGACGATGCCTTTTGGAAGGGGATCGGAAGCATTCAGATCGTTGCCTGCGGCTCGGCGATGCACGCGGGACTGGTGGGAGCGCGCCTGATCGAATCGATGGCGAAGATCCCCGTCGGCGTCTACATTGCCTCGGAATATCGCTACCATCCACCCGTGATGCCCAAGGGAACGCTGGTGCTGGTGATCTCCCAATCGGGAGAGACCGCCGATACCTTGGCGGCGCTTCGCTACGCTAAGGAGCAGGGGATCCCCACGCTTGCCATTGTCAACGCGGTGGAAACCACCATTGCGCGTGAGGCCGACCATCGCATCTATACCTATGCAGGACCCGAGATCGCCGTGGCCACCACCAAGGGCTACTGCACGCAAGACTCTGTTCTCTATATGCTGGAGGCTGTTATGGCCTATGCCCGTGGAGAGATCGGAGAGGATGCGGCGAGAGAGCTTGTGAGAAGCCTGACCGAGGACGTTCCCGCGTCGATGGAGCATATGCTCCGCGACCCCAAGATCTTCACCCGTATCGCAAAGACTTTGGTGGATCATGAGCACGTGTTCTATATCGGACGCGGCTTGGATTACGCCATGTCCATGGAGGGCTCTCTCAAGCTCAAGGAGATCTCCTATATCCATTGCGAGTCTTACGCGGCAGGCGAGTTGAAGCACGGAACGATCTCGCTCATCGAGCCGGGAACGCCGGTCATCGCGCTTGCCACCGATCCCGCCATGTTCGATAAGGCCGAGAGCAATCTGCGAGAGGTGCGGAGCCGCGGCGCAGAGGTCATTCTGATCTGTCGCGAGGACGCCACCGTCCCCGAGGAGAGCGCAGACGAGGTGATCCGTCTCCCCATCCGCTCCGAGGCAGGCGTTCTGTTCGCCGCCCTCATCACCGTTCAGATGATCGCCTACGAAACCGCCCTTCGTCTGGGCTGTGACATCGACCGTCCCCGCAATCTGGCAAAGTCGGTCACGGTGGAATAAAAATCAGATAAAAGCCCCGTTGCTCCAAGGCGAGCAACGGGGCTTTTCGTTTCCCATTGGGACAAAATTTACAGAAAAGGCATTGACTTTTCAGGGAAAAGCAGTATAATGAAAGGTAGAAACGATCCAAAAAAGGAGAACCCGACGTATGAAACGAATGCTGATCGGAGGGCGCGTTTGGAGAAGCGACCGAAGCTTTCTCGAAAACTGCCCGATCGTAATGGAAAACGGAAGGATCCTGTCGGTGGGCAAGGAGATGGAGTGCGAGGAGGTCATCGACCTTCGTGGCATGACCCTTTTGCCGGGACTGGTCGACGTCCACACCCACGGCAGAGGCGGCTACGATTTCGCCACCGCCGACCGAGAGCAGATGAAGCAGTTGAAGCGTGCCTACGCCAAGCAGGGCGTGACGGCACTGTTCCCGTCGCTCGCCTCGGCCACGGCCGAGGAATGGAAGCGCGCCTTGTCCGATATCGAGGCCTGCGGATTTGACGGCGCGCATTTGGAGGGCTGTTACCTCCATCCCGATAAACGAGGCGCGCACGCCGCCTCTCTCTTGGTCAAGCCCGACGCCGCGCACCTGATGCGTGTCTTGGAGGGCTTCTCGTTGCCCTGTCACATCACCGCCGCGTATGAATTGGACAAGGACGGCTCCTTTGCCGCCTGCGCCCGCTCGCTCGGCGCGACCCTTGGCTTGGGACACACCAACGCCACCGCCGAGGAGGCCGCTCTCTGCATCGAGCGAGGCGTCACCTCCTTCACCCACCTGTTCAACACCATGCCCCCTCTCCATCACCGAGCAGGAGGCGCGGCCTGCGTGGGACTTACCTCGGATTGCTTCGTGGAGCTGATCGTGGACGGCATCCACATCTGCCCCGAGATGGTGCATCTGGCCTACAAATGCAAGGAAACAGACAAATTCGTCCTCGTCACCGACTCTATGGAGGCAACGGGATGCGCCGACGGAGAGTACACCATCGCAGGATTGCCCGTCATCGTCAAGGACGGCAAGGCTGTGACGGTGGAGGGCGCGTTGGCAGGAAGCACGCTGGAGCTCTGGACAGGCGTGAAGAACCTGATGCGCTTCACGGGTGCGCCCTTGGAGGACGCCATCGCCTGCGCGACTCTCAATCCCGCTCGTATGGTAGGCATCGACAAAACCGTCGGAAGCCTTGACGAAGGCAAGCGCGCCGACATTCTGGTCGTCAATGATGACTTGGAGCTTGTAGAGGTCTTTGCCGAGGGCGAGCGCGTTGAGTAAAACGAAAGGAACGAACCAACCAATGAAACGAACCATCCTGCAAAACCTCCTGATCGGGGGGCTGGGGCTTCTTGCGCTGTTCTCTCTGCTCATCACCGTTTTGGCGGTGATCCCCGTCAACACGGGAGTTGAGATCCGCGAACAGATCAAGGTCTCCACCTCGCGCCTCAATGCCGCCACCGAGGCGAATGGGCTCTATATCGTGGAGTTCAGCGGCGCGTTGCGAAACACCACCGAGAAGGATATCACCGTCGAGCGATTGGTCGTGCCCGCCAAGGCCATGGGGAAGGGCGAGCCGATCCTCTTTGAGGTGAAAAACATCCACATCCCCGCCAAAAGCACGGTCACCGTCTCCTCCTCAACGGGGGCGACCGAGTATTATGAGCGCGTGGGCGAGATCACGGCTACCGTGGAGGGCGAGGAGCGCTATCTTCGCAACCCCGCGCAATTGGAGCTGACCGCCGCGCTCATCCCGCTGGCCTGCACTCTGCTGTTCACCTTCTTCCTCGTCCGCGCCTGCAAGGTGCGCTACTACATGGCGCAGGAGGCGGCGGCCGATCGGGAGGCAGAGCCGCAGTCCTGAACCGTCCGAAAGGAGACCTTTTATGAACAAACGCATTCCAAAAGCTCTTGTGGCGATCCTCCTTCTTGTAGCCATGCTGCACGCCCTGTGCGCTTGCTCCTTCCTTGGCGTCTATCTGCCGATGGGGGAGGGAGGAGAAACACCCTCCGCTAAGCCGCAAAAGACCGAGGACACCAACACAAAGGCGGAGGGGACCCCATCGGTTACCACGCCCATCACCCCTCCCTCCGAGGATTGCACCCACCAATGGGGCGTGTTCACTGTCACCGTACAGCCCACCTGTGAGCAGGAGGGGGAGCAGGTCCGCACCTGCGCGCTCTGCAAAGGACAGGAGAGGGAGACCTTGCCCGAACGGGGACATACCCCCGTACCCACCGAGACGATCCCTGCGGGATGCTTTACCGCAGGAAAGGAGGGCGGCACGCATTGCGAGATCTGCAAGAAGGTCTTGCAGGCTCCCACGGTCACGCTCCCCTTGGAGCATTCCTACGAGGGCAACATCTGCTCGCGGTGCGGCACGCCGAAGGGAAGCGCGGAGGGGCTGGCCTATCTGTCGCTCTATAACAGTACCTACGGCTACGACTATCTGGGAGAGATGCCAAACGGCGAGGCGAGACAAACCCTCTACCGAAGCATCGACCTCTCGGTTCGCACCTTCCACACCGATCCCGGAAGGGACGGCACGAGGGACGGGGACAAATACAAGGCCTTCTCCGTGACGTACAGCGATCTGGGACTTTCCACCGATGCCGCCTTGGAGGTTTGGAAGACCTTTCGGGACGACAATCCCCTCTACTATTGGATCTCCAATTCGCTGTCCTATAACGAGGAACGCCTGAACGTGCTGGTCACTGCGGAATACGCCGACGGTGAGGCACGCGTCGAGCAAAACCGAGCCATCTACGAAACGATCGCGGAGTACATAGCCCTTGTGCCCGAGACTACCGACAGCTACGAAAAAGCGCTGATCCTGCATGATGCCTTGGTCGACGCCATCGACTATGCCTTCGACGAAAGCGGACATCCCGAGACCGCCGATTGGGCGCACAGCATCGTGGGCGTGTTCACCGAACGGGGAGCGGTCTGCGAGGGCTTTGCCAGAGCCTACCAGCTCCTTCTCGGCTTTTGCGGAGAGGAGTGCGTCTACGTCACGGGTGACGGAAACGGAGAAGCGCACGCGTGGAACCTCCTTCGCGTGGGGGACGAGTGGTACGGCGTGGACGTGACATGGGACGATAACAATTCCGAGACCTACCCCTATCTCTATTTCTGCCTGTCCGAGACCGAGTTCGCCAAGACCCACCAAAAGGATCTGCCCACCGAGAGCGGTCTGGATTTCCTGTACGCCGTTCCCACGCTTGCCGAGCATAGCCTGCAATGGGTGGAGCTTTCCCAAGACGGAACGGATCTGGGGCTGTTCCCCTGCTTGGCAGAGGCCATCGAGAGCATGACCGATAAAAACGCCGATTACAGCCTCACCCTTTGCGTTAAGGGCGCGGCCTCCAACGGAAAGCGGCTGCACATTCCGGCAGGCTTTACGCTTCCGAGCGACCTGCCCGAGGTGAAAAGCCTGACCATCACGGGAGAGCATACTCTGCTGGACGGCGGTAGCTTTTCGGCAACTCTTGTTTACCTGTCAGAGGATCTCGTCCTTTCGTGTGACCTGACGCTGAAAAGCCTGTTCCTTACAGCGAATGAGGCTCTCACGCTTACCCAAAACGGGTTTGACCTGACCTACGGCACGAACCGAACCTATTACAGCGCGATCCTGGAAGCGGTCACGGTGCGCTGACCGATTTACACGATCCTCACAAGAAAAAAGATACCCTTTCCGCGTTCCTGTGTAAATGTACGAAAAACAGGAGCGCGGATTTTGTATTTTGTTACAGAATGCCGTCTTGCAATTTGGGAAAAAACATGGTAAAATGTTAGGTGGCTAACAATCTTAAAAAGGGAGGAAACCCGATGGAAACCAAACGGCTGGGACACCTGATCGGACACGCCTCCATCCTGTTCCGAAGACGGTTTGACAACATAGTAGCGGAGGAAAGTCGAGACTACACCGACTCGCTCTCCGGACGAAACATGTGGATTTTGCGCTATCTGCGGGAGCATCCGAGCGAGGACGTATTCCAGAGAGACTTGGAGACGGCCTTCAAGCTTCGTCGCTCCACCATTTCCAGGACCGTGGAGCTGATGGAGCAAAAGGAGCTGATCCGACGCGAATCGGTGAACGGCGACGCGCGACTCAAACGCCTGTGCCTCACCCCCAAGGCGGAGCGCATCGTGGATGCAGTCTCCTGCGGCGTGGATCGCATGGAGCAGGATGTGAGAGCCTGCTTTTCCGAGGAGGATTACGAAAATCTCGTATGCCTCTTGGAAAAGCTGGGAAGCATTTTGGAAAAGCCCTTTGCCGAGGCGGCAGAGGAACATTCAAACGAGGAAGCCCCGATCGGGGATGAGAAAGGGAGGGAAGACACGTGATCAAACGACTTGCAAAAAGCGTGAGGGAATATAAACTGCCCGCGATCCTGACGCTGCTCTTTATCGTGGGGGAGGCCATTATCGAGACCTTTATCCCCTTTATCACGGCGGATCTGGTGAACAAGCTGAAGGCCGGCGTGGAAATGAATGTGGTGGTCAAGCAGGGCGTTTTGCTGGCAGGCATGGCCATTTTGTCCTTGGGATGCGGCATGGCGGCAGGCTTTACCTGCGCCAAGGCATCGGCGGGATTTGCCAAGAATTTGCGACAGGATCTCTTTGAGAAGATCCAATCCTTCACCTTCCTGAATATCGACAAATTCTCCTCCACCTCGCTCGTCACCCGTATGACAACCGACGTCTCCAACGTGCAGATGGCCTTCATGATGATCATTCGAACGGCGATCAGAAGCCCGCTGTTGTTCATCTTCTCGATCGTGATGGCCTACGTCATGGGAGGCGCGCTTGCCACCACCTTCGTGGTGGTCGTTCCGGTTCTGATCACGGGACTGTTGCTCATCGCGAGAAAGGCGATGCCGGCCTTCCGCAGGGTGTTCAAGAAATACGACCGCCTCAACGAATCGGTTGAGGAAAACGTCAGAGGAATGCGCGTGGTCAAGGGCTTTTCGAGAGAGGAGCACGAAAAGCAGAAGTTCGGAACGGCGGCAGGCTCGATCCGCGACGATTTCACCAAGGCCGAGCGCATCGTCGCGCTCAACACCCCCTTGATGCAGGTCTGCCTCTACTTCAACATGGCCTTCGTCCTTCTGGTCGGCTCGCGCCTCGCCATCGGAGGCTCCGGCATCGACATCGGACAGATCTCGGCCATGCTCACCTACGGTATGCAGATCCTGATGTCTTTGATGATGCTTTCCATGATCTATGTCATGATCACCATGTCTGCCGAGTCGGCCAAGCGTATCTGCGAGGTACTGGATGAGGTACCCGACATGAAGGAGGACGCTTCCCCCATCGAGGTGGTTCGCGACGGCTCGATCGACTTCTCCGACGTGAGCTTCAAGTATGCTGTCACCGCGAAGAAGAATTCGCTCTCGGATATTGATCTGCACATCGCTTCGGGCATGACGGTCGGTGTCATCGGCGGAACGGGTTCGGGCAAATCCTCGCTCGTACAGCTCATTCCGAGACTCTACGATGCCACCGAGGGATGCGTTCGCGTGGGTGGCGAGGACGTGCGTCGCTACCGTATCTCCTCTCTGCGGGATTCCGTGGCGATGGTTCTGCAAAAGAACCTGTTGTTCTCGGGAACCATCAAGGACAATCTGCGATGGGGCAACCCGAACGCCACCGACGAGGAAATGATCGAGGCCTGCAAGCTGGCGCAGGCGCATGAGTTCATCCTGTCCTTCCCGGATGGCTACGACACCGTCATTGAGCAGGGAGGAAGCAACGTGTCGGGTGGACAGAAGCAGCGTCTTTGCATCGCGCGCGCTCTGCTCAAGCGTCCCAAGATCCTGATCCTGGACGATTCCACCAGCGCCGTGGATACCAAGACCGATGCCCTCATCCGCGCAGGCTTTCGGGAGTACATTCCCGAGACCACCAAGATCATCATTGCCCAGCGCATTGCCTCGGTGCAGGATGCCGATCTTGTGATCGTCATGGACAACGGCCGCATTGAGGCGGCAGGACGCCATGAGGAGCTTTTGAAGATCAGCCCGATCTATCGGGAGGTCTATGAGCAACAAACGAATGGAGGGGAAGCGGATGAATAATCAACCGAAAATGAAGCCGAAATTCGATCCGAGCGTCTTAAAGCGACTGCTGGGTATGCTTTTCCGCGCCTATCCCGTCATGCTCCCCATCGCCATCGTTTGCATCGTGTTCACGGCGGCGGTCTCGGCCATTCCTGCGGTCTTTATGCAGCAGGTCATGGAGGCCATTGGCGAAGCGCAACAAGCGGGACTTCCATGGGAGGTCGCCAAGTCGAGCATCGTGCCGAAGGTGCTGTTGCTGGTGGGCTTCTATGTGCTGTCCATCATCTCCATCACCGTGGAGACCCAGATGATGGCGATCATCACCCAAGGCTTTCTGGATAAGCTGCGCCGCCGTATGTTCGACGGTATGCAGGATCTTCCCATCAAGTATTTCGACACCCACAAGCACGGCGACATCATGAGCTACTACACCAACGATATCGACACCCTCCGTCAGCTCGTGGCGCAATCCCTGCCCACTCTGATCCGCGCGTCGATCATCGTGCTCACGGTTCTGTTCATCATGATCTATTACAGCCTCTGGCTGACGCTCCTGATCCTGACAGGCGTGTTCATCATGGCACTGCTCTCCAAGAAGATCGGCGGCGGTTCAGCGCGCTTCTTCATGCGACTGCAAAAGTCGGTGGCGCGGCAGGAGGGCTTTGTGCAGGAGATGATGAGCGGTCAAAAGGTGATCAAGGTGTTCTGCCACGAGCAGGCCTGCACCGACGATTTCCGCCGTCTGAACGAGTCGCTCTGCGAGGATAACTACCGCGCCCACGCCTACGCCAATATTCTCGGCCCTATCATCATGAACCTCGGCAACATCCTGTACGTGATCGTTGCCATGGTGGGAGGCCTTCTGCTGATCACCCAAGCGCCGAACGTCAGTATTTCGGGCATGGCCTTTGAGATCAGCATGATCGTGCCGTTCCTCAACATGACCAAGCAATTCACGGGAAATGTCAATCAGGTCTCCCAGCAGATCAACTCGATCGTCATGGCCATGGCAGGTGCTTCGCGCATCTTTGGTCTGATGGATGAGCTTCCCGAGGCCGACGACGGCTACGTGACCCTCGTCAACGCCGAGGTATCGGAGGACGGAACGGTGTGCGAGACCGCCGAGCACACGGGAACATGGGCTTGGAAGCATCCCCACTCCGACGGAACCGTCACCTACACGCTTCTGCGCGGTGACGTTCGCATGACCGACGTGGACTTCGGCTACACCGAGGAAAAGACCGTTCTGCACAACGTCTCGGTCTACGCCGAGCCGGGGCAGAAGGTGGCCTTCGTTGGTGCAACCGGTGCCGGTAAGACAACCATCACCAACTTGATCAACCGGTTTTATGATATTGCCGACGGAAAGATCCGTTATGACGGCATCAATATCAATAAGATCAGAAAGGATGATCTGCGCCGCAGTCTGGGCATTGTTTTGCAGGAGACCAACCTGTTTACCGGTTCGGTCATGGAGAACATCCGCTACGGCCGATTGGATGCGACCGATGACGAGTGTCGCGAGGCGGCTAAACTGGTGGGCGCCGATGATTTTATCTGTCGTCTGCCGGACGGTTACGATACCGAGCTGACCAATAACGGTGCCAACCTTTCGCCGGGGCAGCGTCAGCTGATTGCCATTGCGCGTGCGGCTGTGGCTGATCCGCCGGTGCTGATCATGGATGAGGCGACCTCTTCGATCGATACCCGCACCGAGGCTATCGTGGCGCGAGGCA
>JAZSKO010000044.1:0-7236 GCA_045534875.1 Eubacteriales bacterium
GCCATCCCCTTCCGAAAATACCGCAACCACAACATTGATTACATGGCTCTTGGACATCTGCACGCCTACCGCGAGGCCGAGCTGGACGAGCGCGGCGTTGCCTGCTATTCGGGATGCTTGGAGGGTCGCGGCTTTGATGAATGCGGTCAGAAGGGCTACGTGCTGTTGGAGATCGAGAACCGTACCCTTCGCCATACCTTCATCCCGTTCTCGCGTCGCACACTGCATGAGATCTCCTGCGACATCACCGATTGTCTTTCCCAGAACGACGTGGAGGAGCGCGTGCTGGACGCAGTGGAGACGATCCCTGCCAAGGATCTGATCAAGCTGGTGCTGGTCGGCTCGACCTCCCCTGATCTGCTTCCCGATCCCAAGCGCATCGAGCAGCTTCTCTCGGAGCGCTTCTATTTCGCCAAGCTAAGCGATCGGACAGGCATTCGCATTTGCCCCGAGGATTACAGCCACGCGGTCTCCTTGAAGGGAGAATTCGTGCGACGGGTGATGGATTCAAAGCTCCCCCAACGGGAAAAGGAGCGCATTCTGGCCTGCGGCTTTCGCGCCTTGGGCGGAGAGGAGCTTGACCTATGAGACTTTTACGTGTGGAAATCGAACAGTTCGGCAAGCTCCAAGGCGTTTCCATGGAGATCTCCGAGGGACTGCATCTGCTCTGTCGCGAAAACGGCTGGGGAAAAAGCACGCTGGCGGCCTTCATCAAGGCCATGTTCTACGGTCTCCCCGCCACCACCAAGCGCGACCTTGACCGCAACGAGCGAAAAAAATACACCCCTTGGCAGGGTGGCGTTTACGGCGGTAGTCTGGAATTTTCCTGCGAGCGCGGCTCCTACCGCATCGAGCGCTTCTTTGCCGCAAAGGAATCGGGCGACGAATTTCGCCTGTTTGATCTTTCCACCAACAAGCCGTCCGTCGATTTTTCCGAGAACATCGGCCTTGAGCTCTTTGGCGTGGATGCCGAGGGCTTTGCCAGAAGCGTATTTCTCACGCAGAGCGGCATGGACGACGGCGGTCAGAACGATTCGGTGACCGCCAAGCTCACGGGTCTTTTGGAGGACGTCAACGACATTGGTTGCTTTGAGGGTGCTGTGGAACTGTTGGACAAGCGTCGCCGCTATTATGAGGTCAAGGGCGGTCGCGGACGGGTGGCCGATCTGACCGCCGAGCGCAATGCACGTCAACGTGATTTGGAGGACCGTCGCCGTCTGCTTCCCCATCAGGAGGAATTGGAGACGCGTCTTGCCGAAAAGAGACTGCAGATCCGCCAGACCGAGGCGGAATTGGAGGAGGCGCGGGGGCTTCATCGGGATGCCGAATTGTTCGCGCATCAGCGCGAGCAACGCGCACGTTTGACGCGTCGGATCGCCGAGCTTGAGGAGGAGCGTCGTCGGATCTTGGACGCCTTCCTCGACCATCGCATCCCCACCGATGCCGAATTGGACGAGGTCTCCTCGCTTCTGCGCGAATACCGCGAGGAGCAGGCGCGCATCGAGTCCTTCCGCCTGACCGATCGTGAGCGCGAGGCGCTCTCGTCTCTCAAACGAGCCTATCCCGGCGGTATGCCCAAGCGCGAAACGCTCGACACCATCCGCTCCCTTTCCGAGCGGTTGCCGACCCTGACGGGCAGACTGCAAGCCATGGGTGGGGAGATCCCGCCATCCCCCGAGCAGGCTCGCTTTGCCGAAAAGGGCATCCCCTCCCCCGCTCTTTTGGAGGAGGTCACGCGCACAGCGACCTCTGCGGGACAGCTTCAAGAGCGTCGACAGAGCATCCGTCAGTCGCTTGCGACGAAGACAAAACGAAGCATTCCGCTTCCCCTCTCAATCGGCTCCATGGCGATCGGGGCATTGCTCCTTCTGCTTGGTCTTTTCCTCGCCTCTGCCCGTCTCCCACTTTGCATCGCGGGGGGATGTCTGTTCCTTTTGGGCGGCGTCCTTTTGCTGATCGGCGGTGGGAACGGTCGCGCGGCGCGAGAGGCAAAACGCGAGGCAGACGAGATCGACGCGCAGCTTCGTGAGCTGGAGCGTCTCTTGCAAGGACTTTTTCATACCTACGGCATTTCCTTGTCGGGCGGATATTCCTCCGCCGCGGCCGAGCTTCGCTTGCTTGCCGATCGCGCTCGCTCCGATGCCGCGCGACAGGCTGAGCAGGAGCGTCGGCTTCGCGCCGTGACGCAGGAGCTCAATGAAACACGCCGTCGTCTTGCCGATCTGCTCGGTTCTCTCGGATGCCACGAGACCCCCGATCAAGCGTCAATGGCTCTGGTCCGCATCCACGGTGACCTGCGCGAATGGTCGCGTCTGCAAGCCAAGCACACGCAATGGACGGCTCTTTCCAACGCGCTCACCGACGCGCATTCCGAAAAGCAGGCAAGGATCTCGGACTTTTTGGGTCGTCTTGCCAGCCGAGAAAGCAGACAGCCCGAGGAATGCTTGGAGCAGGTGCGCGCCCTCTCGCTTTCGCACGCGCATCTGTTGGATGAATTGCAACGCGCGAAAGCCGACCTGCAAGCGGCCTCCCCTGCCTCCGAAGGGCAAGCTCCCCTGCCCGAGCCTGCGGCCGCCAAGGAGGATACCCTTCGCTTGGAGCGTTGCCTGACGGCGCTTCGCGAGGAGAGCGAGGAGCTTCGCCGTCGGTTGGATCGCACCGTGGAGCAGACCGAAGGGATCCCCGAATTGGAGGACACGGTGGCCTATCTTGCCGAGGAGGTGCGTGTGGCGCAGGAGAATCTCGACACGCTTCGTCGCACGGCCGAGTTTTTGGAGGCCTCCCGCTTGGCGCTCTCCACCCGTTATCTCGACGGGATGCAGGAGAGCTTCACACACTATCTCTCGCTTATGAGCGAGGGCGAGCCTCCCTCCGCCTTTTTGGACGTTTCCTTTGACGTGTCGGTTCGGGACGGCGGCAAGAGCCGCGTGGTGGAGAGCTACAGCCGCGGCTGGCGCGATCTGCTTCAATTCTGCGCGCGTCTGGCACTGATCAAGGCTCTGTTCGCCGAGGGGGAGCAGCCCTTCCTGCTCCTTGACGATCCCTTCGTCAACCTCGACGAAACGCATCTGGCTCGCGCTCGCGCTCTGCTCGATCGCCTTTCCTCGGAATTTCAGATTTTGTACCTCGTTTGTCACAAGGGCAGAAGCTGATAAAACAAAAAAACAGGACCGCCGTACGGAATCATTCCGTACGGCGGTCGTTTTTGCTTCGCTTACACGCGACTGCGGAAGGCCAAGAACAGGATCAGGTAGACCACGCATAGGATCGCGATGACCACGAACATGGGGATCAGCATCATACGGACACTATCGAAATAGGTTTGCAGGATGCTTTTCCAACGCGGTGTCTCGCCCTGTCTCGTCGGCTTTTGCGCGTTCCCCTCTCGCTTTCCGCCTCGGGAGAGGCCGGACATATCCGAGATGGTGGAGCCGTCGTCGATGTAAACGATCTTTTCTTTTTTCTTCTTTTTCTTACTCATTTCCGTACTTTTCCGCGCAGAGATGGCAGGCTACGCAATGTCCGTTCCCGTAATCGCGATACGCAGGAGCCTCGGTCTTGCAGATCTCCTTGGCGTAGGGGCAACGGGTGTGGAAGCGACAGCCGGACGGAGGATTGGCAGGGGACGGAATGTCACCCTTCAATACGATCCGATTCATCTTGACGTCGGGGTTGGGATTGGGGATGGCAGAGAACAATGCCTGCGTGTAGGGATGCATGGGGTTCTCGAAGATCTCCTTCTTGCTTCCGAACTCCACCATCGAGCCGAGGTACATCACGCCGATGCGATCCGAGATGAATTTCACCACCGAAAGATCGTGCGAGATGAACAGGTAGGCCAGATTCATGGAGTGTTGCAGCTCCTTGAGCAGGTTGATGATCTGGGCTTGGATCGACACGTCAAGTGCCGACACCGGCTCGTCGCACACCACCAGCCTCGGCTGGACCGCCAACGCTCTCGCGATGCAGATACGCTGTCTCTGTCCTCCCGAAAACTCGTGCGGATAGCGCTCATAGTAGTAGTCGCGCAGACCGCACTTTTCCATGAGGTCCATGACGTAGTCACGCACCTCGCTCTGCGGCACCAGCTTATGCACGCGCACCGGCTCGGAGAGGATGTCTCCCACGGTGCTTCTGGGGGGCAGAGAGGAATAGGGGTCTTGGAAGATGATCTGCATCTGCGTGCGGATGGGACGCATCTGCGCCTTGGTGTACTTGGTGATATCCTTGCCGTCGAACAGGATCTGTCCGCCATTCGGCTCATAGAGCTTGAGCAGCGTCCGTCCCAAGGTGGTCTTGCCGCAGCCCGACTCACCCACAATGCCGATGGTCTCACCCGGACGCAGGGTGAAGGAAACACCGTCCACGGCGATCAGCTCCGAGAGCACCTTACCCGTCAGGGATTTTTTGAGGGGGAAGGTCTTGCGGAGATCGCGTATTTCGAGAAGCGCCTCGGTCTCGGGGCGATCTGTTTGTTGCATCTGATCAGTCATGCTTCTCCTCCTCCCCGTACAGATGGCACGCCACATAATGGGTGGGGCTTACCTGCACCATGCAGGGGTAATCCCCTCCGCATGTTTGCACGCATTCGGCGCACCGTTCCTTGAAATAGCAGTGGTTGGGCATGTTCACGGGATTGGGAACATTGCCCGGAATGTTGAACAGCGTTTCGCTGTCCGAATCCATGGTGGGCTTGGATTTTTGCAGTCCCTTGGTATACGGATGCAGGGGGTTGTGGAAGATCTCCGACACCGTTCCCTGCTCGATCACCCGTCCCGCATACATGACCACCACGTAATCCGCCATCTCGGCAATGATACCGAGATCGTGGGTGATGAGCAGGATCGAGCCATTGATCTTTTGCTTCAATTCGCGGAACAGATCCAAGATCTGCGCCTGAATGGTAACGTCCAGAGCCGTGGTAGGCTCGTCTGCGATGATCAGGCGGGGGTCGCAAGCCAGTGCCATGGAGATCATCACTCTTTGCCGCATTCCGCCCGACAGCTCATGAGGGAAGGACGCGTAGACACGCTCGGGGCTGGCGATGCCAACCAGATTCAGCATTTCGAGCGACTTCTTCTTCGCCATCTCGCGCGTCGCGCCCGGGGTGTGGATGAAGGTGACCTCATCCAACTGATCTCCGATGGTAAACACGGGATTGAGCGAGGTCATGGGCTCTTGGAAGATCATGGCGATCTGTCTGCCGCGGATGCGGTGGATCTCATGGATCGGCATATTGGCGATGTCGTAGACCTTTTCCTCGGTCTCGTAGCGGCAAACGCCTGCCGAATCGGTCTCGATGACAGGGGCGGTGACGGGCGTTCCGTCGCTGTGACGCACCACTCTCCCCTTCTTATCCTTGACCTCCTCGGTCACGATCTCGCCGTTTTCGTCGCGCCGATAGAGCGGAATGGGCGCGCCATGCTCGTCACGGCGGTAGTCCTCGGACTTGAAGCGGATGCTTCCCGAATAGATCTGTCCCTGCGGTCCTTGCAAAAGCTGCATGATCGACATACTGGTGACCGATTTTCCGCATCCCGATTCTCCCACCACGCCAACGGTGGCGTTCTGCGGCACGTTGAAGGAAACGCCGTTGACCGCCTTGACCACGCCTTGGTCGGTGAAGAAATAGGTGTGCAGATCCTCGATCTCCAAAATGTTGGAGGGATCCTTCATGTGGGTGGTGAATTCGCTCTCCGCAGCCCGACGGTGCTTTCTTTTTTCCAGCGCCTTCATGATCTTGGCATTCGCCTTGGCGATGGCGCGGATCTCCTTACCCGACAGGTAGTGGTTGCTCTTTGCTTCTGCCACGGTCGATCACCTCCTCATCTTGGGGTCGAGGGCATCTCGCAGACCGTCTCCAACAAAGTTGAAGCCCAGAACGGCGATGATGATGCAGAGTCCCGGAGGTCCCCATACGTTGAAAAAGTTTTGCAGGATGTTCTGATCCTCTGCCACGATGTTGATCATGGTTCCCCATGCGGCGTACGGCGCGCGCACGCCCATGTTCAAATAGGACAGCGATGCCTCGTAGAGGATCATGCTACCGAGACTCAGCGTCATGGAAACGATGAGCTGCGGCATGACGTTGGGGATCAGATGCTTGAAGATCTTACGCCCCGTGGAATATCCCATGGCCTCGGCCGCCACCATATACTCCTGCTCGCGCAGAGAGAGGATCTGTCCTCTCACAAGGCGCGCCGTTCCCGGCCATGAGAACAGCGTCAGAAAGGCCATAAGAAAATAGATTCTGGAATTGGACGGCACTCCCGCCGAATCCAGCAGGGTTCCGATGATGAGCAGGATCGGGAAGCCCGGCAGACACATCAGAACGTCGCAAACGCGCATGATGATGTTGTCGATCGCGCCGCCGAAGTAGCCCGCGATACCGCCGAAAATGATACCCATGGCGGTAATGGCGATCACCGCGATAAAGCTGACCGACAGCGAGATCCTTCCTCCGTACATCAGGCGAGTAAAGACGTCGCGTCCGTCCTTATCGGTTCCCAGAAGATGCTCCGACGAGGGCTTTGCCAGCGAATTGATCTCTTTTCCTGTCTCCACCACCTGATAGAAGGTCTGGGGCTCACCATTCACCTCATAGGTGACGGTATTGCCCGTGTATTCCACCTTACCCGAGCGGTCGACCTCGGTCTCTCCCCACTTGGGATAGACGATCGGACCGAGCCAGCAGAACAGAAACAGGCTGACGATCATAATGAGTCCCACAATGCTGAGCTTGGATCGGAAAAACCGACGCATTACCATGCGAGCGGGAGACATCAGACGAACGTTTTTATCCAGAGGCGCGTCCTCCTCGGCGGTCGGCGTCACGGCGGACACCGCCTCCTCGGCTTCCATCGCCTCGGTGGTTCTCTTTTCTTCTTCCATCTTCCGCCTCCTTATGACAGCTTCACTCTGGGGTCGACCACGGCGTACATCAGATCCGCCAACAGAACGCCCAGAACGCTCAACAGAGCGAGAAACATATTGTATCCCATAATGAACGGAATATCGGCCTGCATCATGGCCTTGAAGGCCACGTTTCCGATACCGGGCAGGTCAAAGACCTGCTCGGTGATGATCGCTCCGGAGAAGAGCGAGGGGAGAAGTCCCGCAAGCGAGGTGACAAGGGGAATCAGCGTGTTGCGGAAGGCGTGCTTGTTGATAACGACGCTTTCCTTTAAGCCCTTTGCGCGCGCGGTGCGGATGTAGTCGGAGTTGAGAACTTCAAGC
>JAZSKO010000082.1:0-2388 GCA_045534875.1 Eubacteriales bacterium
GGGCAGAGGGGGGCGTCGTGGGGCGGCCGGGGAATGCCGAAGCGACCGGGGGTGAGGGGCGTGTCGGGGGAAAGGACACGAAACTCCATGCGGTCGGTGTCACGGTCGCAGATCGGAAAGGCCACGGTCTTCCCCTGCTGATGGCAGAGGGACACCAGTGGCAAGAGGTCGATCTCTCCCCGTATGGGGGCGTAGAGAAGGACGGCGTCGGCACTCTCCCAGACCGTCGACCGTGTCAGATGCGAGCGGATCAGCTTGTCCAGCCTCGCGCGGCTCTCGCTTGGAATGCGTGCGCGTGCCTGCAAGATCCTCTCGCGTAGCTCCTGCTTGGTCATATCAATCGGCGTGGATGGCTTTTCGCAGAGCCTCGGCGGCGTCCTTGCCCTTCAAGGCCTCCACCAGAGCCAGACCAAAGGCGGTGGCGGCACCCATCCCAATGGCGGTGATGACGCGATCATCCCGCACAACGGGGGCGTTGACGATCTCCGCGCCCGTCAATTCTCCCTCGAAGCCGGGGAAGCAGACGGCGCGCTTGCCTTGCAGGTAGCCGCGGTGTCCCAGCACCATCGGCGCGGCGCAGATGGCGGCCAAAAAGCCACCCGATGCCGCGGTCACGCGCAGTGCCGCGTCGACCGTGCGCGAGGCGTCGAGGTTCGCGGCGCCGGGCATCCCTCCGGGCAGGATCACCATGTCGGGCTTGCTGTCACGGAACAGGGTGTCGGGGATGTCGGGAAGCACGGTGATGCCGTGCGAGCCTTGTACTGCCTCCGCGCCGCCCACGCCGACCGTGGTGACCTCCACGCCTGCTCGGCGCAACAGATCCAACGGGCAGAGTGCCTCGACCTCCTCAAAGCCGTTTGCTAAAAACAGATAAACCATATGCGTACTCCTTTCGGTATCAATCCATACTTCCCGCGGTCAGGCGGATCAACAGACGAATGCTGTCGGGCTGTACCTTTGCCTCGTGCGCGGCTCGGTTCCGCCGCGTCTCGCCGCATTTCTCACAGCGATGCAAAATGACGTATCCCTTTTTGGGGTCAGGCTCAACGCGAACGGGGCGCATTTGCCCACCGCATTCGTTGGCGCGGTCTCCGGGATTGACGTCCACGTGCAGAGACCACAGGCAGAAGGGACAATGATTGCGGGAGGTATATCCCAACGGCAACACCTCCTTGCCGCAATGCGCGCAGACAAAGCCGTTGTCGTTCTTTGTGAACCGTTTTTGCTCCATTGTGAACCCTCCTTTTTCTCTCCCTTTATGGTATCATAAAAAACGAATTTTGTCAAGACCTTGGCGGAGGAAAGACCTTGGGGAGGGGGAGACCTTCTTCGGAAAGTAGGTCTCCCCCTCCCCAAACCCCTCCCTCTCCCAAGAACCTCAAAAAAAGACACCAAATGGCTCTGCCTTTGGTGTCTTTTTTTGAGTTGGTTTCGAGGGATGGGTTGTGTTTTATAGAAAAATCGCTTCGTGTTTTTGCTTTTGATAAAACGCGAAGCCTCGCCAAATAAAAACAATACCTCCCCTAAAAAAGACTCAAACAGGGACACCAAATGCACAGCTTGCGCCCGCATTTTGGGGTCCCTGTTTGAGGTTCTTGGTAGAGGGGAGGCTTGGAGGGGAGACCCCTTCTTTCCCTTTGCTATGTATTGATAGCATCCCTATCGGGGTATGAAGCGAAAGGGTTTCGCTTACATCCCCCGATCATTGGGAGCGGCACCTTGCCGCGAAGGGGACTCCCTCTCCAAGGTCTTTCTCTCCCATCTGAGGTCTTTCTTTCAAAAAATTACAATATTTATTAAAAAAATTTAAAAAAGGGGTTGCAAAGAGGAAGGATTTGTGATATACTATGTCATGGTAGTGTTGTATAGTATGAAGCGAGGGAGTGGGTTTGAGGACCCGCTCTTCCTTTTTGAAATCCGCATTTGATTGGAAACGGAGCAAAATCAATGAAAAAAAGCAACGGAAACGTAGCCTCAACCGTCTGGAAGCTCGCAGAGCCTCTGGCAGAAAAGCTGGGCTACCAGATCTGGGACGTGGAATTCGTCAAGGAAGGCGCAGATTACTATCTGCGTATTACCATCGAGCATCCCGATGGCATCACCATCGAGGATTGCGAAAAAATGCATCGAGCCATTGATCCCGTGTTGGATGAGGCTGACCCCATCGAGGGCTTCTACCATTTGGAGGTCTCCTCCGCCGGAATCGAAAGAGAGCTGAAAACCCCCGCGCATATCGAGGCTTGCCTCGGCTGGGATGTGGAGGTCAAGCTCTATGCACCCGTGGGCGGAGCAAAGGTCTTTACCGGCGCGCTGCTCGAATCCGGCGAGAACGGGGAGATCCGTATCGCCAAGGAACCCGACGGCGAGGAGATCGCATTTGCAAGTCGG
>JAZSKO010000248.1:0-13537 GCA_045534875.1 Eubacteriales bacterium
TTGAAAAAATTGAATTCAATGAGTTGGGTCAACTGGTTATCACCATGACGAACGGCGAGAAATTTATCGTGGATATGCCCGAAAAGGGAGAACACGTGCATACATACGGCGATCTTATCGACTTTGGCGACAACTCCGAACTTGCCTGCGACAAGCGGATCTATTTCTGCGTTTGCAGTGATTGCGGTGAAATGAAATGGGTATACGGCAAAGCGGCCGATCACAAGTTTGCAACCGATTACACAACGGATGAGTTCTATCATTGGCTTGCTTGCAAAAACTGCCCCGCGAAAAACAGTTATGCAAAGCACACACCCGGAGAGGGAGGTCTTTGCGGTGTCTGCAAGGGTCTGATGACTACCGAGGGAATCGTATACGAGCTTTCCTCCGACGGAACCTATGCAACGGTCAAGTCCTATACCGGCACAGCGCAAAGCGTGGTGATTGCATCCTACTACGAGGGGGCACCCGTGACGGAGATCGGCTCCAATGCCTTTGTTCGACGCACGCTTATGACCGCTGTCATCATTCCGTCGAGCGTAACGAGCATTGGGGATTCCGCATTTAACGGTTGCTCAAGGCTTGCAAGTGTTACGATCCCTGCGGGTGTGACGAGTATTGGCGGTTCGGCCTTCTCAGGCTGCTCAAGCCTTGCAAGTATTACGATCCCTGCGGGTGTGACGAGTATTGGCTATTCGGCTTTCTCGGATTGCACAAGTCTTACAGGCATCACGGTGGAAGAGGATAACGAAATCTATCAGTCGATCGACGGTAACCTGTACAGAAAGGATAACAAGATACTGATCGCCTATGCCGTTGGAAAAACGGCTACCTCGTTTTCGATCCCCGCAGGTGTGCGGGATATTGCCTATTTTGCATTCACAGGTTGTACGGGGCTGAAGAGTGTTACGATTCCGTCGAGTGTGACGATGATCGTTAACAACTCCTTCTATGGATGCACAAGCCTTGCAAGCATCACGATTTCGGAGGGGGTAACGAGTATTGAATCTTCCGCATTCGAAGGTTGCACAAGCCTTGCAAGTATTACGATCCCGTCGAGCGTAACGAGTATTAGATCTTCGGCTTTCTCGGGTTGCTCAAGCCTTGCAAGCATCACGGTGGCTAACGGCAATGAAACATATAAGTCGATGGACGGTAACCTGTATAGCAAGGATGGAAAGAGCTTGATCGTCTATGCCCCCGGAAAAACGGCTACTTCGTTCGCGATCCCCTCAGGGGTTACGAGCATTGAGTCTCAGGCATTTCGGAACTGTGTAACCCTTACAAGCGTCACGATTCCGGAGGGAGTAATGAACATCGGTATGGCTTCCTTCTACGGTTGCACAGGTCTTACAAGCATTACCATTCCTTCCAGCGTGACGAGCATTGCAAGTGGCGCGTTCTACCGTTGTTATCGTTTGGTTGAGGTCTATAACCTTTCCGCACTCACGGTGACAGCCGGAAGTGACGACAACGGCTATGTTGGCAAGTATGCCTTGGTGGTTCACACCTCGGCCGATTCCCCGAGCAAGCTCTGGACGGATGCAAACGGCTACACCTTCTGCGAAAACGGTAGCACCTGCTATTTGATGGGGTACAATGGCAATGCAACCGAATTGACGCTTCCCACAAGCTGCAACGGCAAGGAGTACGCAATTTGTGCAGATGCGTTCCGAAACTGCCTGAATTTGACTGCCATCACCATTCCTGCGGGGGTTACGGGCATTGGGGATCATGCCTTCTCCGGATGCGACAGTCTCGTCCAAATCACGATGTACGTGGGGGTTGAAAGCATTGGTGGGGCTGCGTTTGAGAGCTGCAGAAACCTTACAAGCGTCAAGATTCCTGCAAGTGTAACGAGCATTGGTTCTTATGCATTCTCGGAGTGCATAAGCCTTGAAAGCGTCTCGCTCCCCAATAGCGTAACCAGCCTTGGCGAGTATGCCTTCTATGGCTGCACGAGCCTTTCAAGCCTTACGCTCCCCGACGGACTAACGCGTGTGCCTCGTGCAATGGTTGCCCTTTGCAGCAATCTGACCAGCATCACATTGCCATCGAACGTGAAATGGATCGACGATGCAGCCTTCGGCTCTTGCACAAGTCTTTCGAGCATTGTGATTCCTGTGAGTGTCAACAGCATTAGCGGTTCTGCGTTCAGCCTTTGCGAGGGCTTGACCGATGTGTATTATCTTGGAACAGCCGCCGAGTGGAGTAATATTTACGTGTCTGGCGGCAGTGAGTGCCTCGCCTCCGCCACCCGTTATTACTACTCCGAAACCGAGCCGACCGACACGGAAGGCAACTTCTGGCACTACGTTGATGGCGTACCCACGGCTTGGTAACGAAGCCGAAAGCCAAAGGGCGTTCCCTCCCCGCGAGGGGAGGGAATGTCCACGCGGTTTTTCTTCCTTCTTTTAAGAAAAAAGCAAGAAAAAATGAAAAAACCTCTTGCAATTTTCAATCTTTTGTGATATAATATCTGTGCTTGTCGCGCAGGACGCGGCACTCCGATGTCAAAGAACATCAAATTTTAGAAAATGAGGTAGATCATCATGAAAAGCGGAATTCATCCCGAGTACGAGACCTGCATCGTTCGTTGCGCTTGCGGCGAGGTCGTTGAAACCAGATCCACCAAGGGCGGCGAGATGAGAGTGGAAATTTGCTCCAAGTGCCACCCCTTCTTCACCGGTAAGCAGAAGTTTGTTGACGCCGGCGGACGCGTGGATAAGTTCAAGAGAAGATTGGAGTCCTCCAGAAAGTAATTCGGGAGCTCAGAGAAAGGCATGCATACTCTGCTTGCCTTTTCTCTTTTCTAATCATGTTTGCAAACACATACAAAACGGAGGAAACAACGATGTTTGGTAAAACGAATAACGCAGGGAAAACAGGCGGAATGGATCGCGATACCGCGGTGAAGACCTGCCTGAAAAAGCATTTTGGAGGCATCCACGCCGCCGAGCCCACCCTTTTCTTGTTCTGCGATGACGCCGCAGAGATCGCGTCGCTCCCTTCCAAGGGCCTTGAGCTCTATACCGACGAGGAGCCCTTGCTGATCTTCCAGAACACCAAAAACCTCAAAAACGGCATTGTGATCACCACAAACGCGATCTACACCGCCTTTCTCGGACAGATCCAAGTGCTCAGATACTATGAGATCGACTCCGGCTGGTGCGGCAAGGCGGGGATGTTCAAGGGCATGAAGTTCAATCTTCGCTCCGGCGAGGAATCCAAGGCGGTGGACCTTTCCTCTTTGAACGATCCCATTGCCTTTGTTGACCGTCTCAACGCCTTTCTCGCGGAGCTTCCCGAGCAGGAGCCGCTTTGCGTGACGGCCGATGAAGCCACCGTTACCGCTCTCTTGACCGACGCCTGCCGTCGCTTTGGCAATAAGGAGGATATCTCGATCAAGATCGGCACGCCTCTCTCGCCCGACCTTCCGAAATACAAGAAGGCGGTGGAGCAGTTCTTGATTCCCGCCGACGAAGCGGTCTACGCCATCTACGACGAGACCCTCTTTGGCTCGTGCAAGGTCGGCTTTGCTCTCACGCCGAAGGGACTTTACTACCGTCAGAACAAGAAGACTGCGGGACACTACGCGTGGGAGGCACTTTGCGGATTTCGGATCTATAGCGGCTCGGTGCTGGATATCGGACCGTTGACCTTCTATTGCAGTACCAGTGACCATTTGGCAAAGGTTATCAAGGCGGTTTGCGAGGGCTTGAAAAACTGAACGAAAGGAGTACGTATGATCGAAAAAACGGAGATCGCCCAAGCGATTTTAGTGGGAATCAATCTGGGCGACGTTAGCATGGAGGAGACCGAGGCGGGGCTGGATGAGTTGGAGCGCCTTCTGGACACGGCAGGCGGGGTATGCCTTGCCAAGGTGATCCAGAGCAAGGAGCATCCCGATCCCAGAACCTGCATCGGATCGGGAAAGCTGGCCGAGATCGCCATGCTTTGCTCGGTATATCACGTTGGACTTGTGGTGTTCGACGTGGAGCTGTCCCCCGTGCAGATCAAGAATTTGGAGGACGGCTTGGGCGACGAGGTTCGCGTCATCGACCGTTCCATGCTCATTCTGGATATTTTCGCCCTTCACGCCGTGAGCGGAGAAGGGAAATTGCAGGTGGAGCTGGCGCAACTGAAATACACAGCCCCCCGCCTGATCGGAAAGGGAACACAGCTCTCGCGCTTGGGAGGCGGTATTGGAACGCGAGGTCCGGGAGAATCCAAGCTGGAATCCGATCGCCGACACATGAAGCGCAGGATCGCCGCCTTGGAGGAGGAGCTGCGCGGATTGGATCGCACACGCGCGACCATGCGAGCCGCGCGCGATCGAAGCGGCATCCGCAAGGTGGCCATCGTGGGGTACACGAACGCGGGAAAATCCACGCTTCTCAACCGCTTGACCAACGCGGGGATCTTGGCAGAGGACAAGCTCTTTGCCACCTTAGACCCCACCACCAGAAAGCTCACTCTGCCCGACGGCACCTCGGTGCTTCTGACCGACACCGTCGGCTTTATCCGCAAGCTCCCCCACCATCTGATCCACGCCTTCAAGTCGACCTTGGATGAGGCCGTCTATGCGGATGTGCTCCTTTTGGTGGTGGATGCCTCCGACCCCGAATACGACCGTCAGCTTGCCACCACCGAGTCGCTTCTTGCCGAGCTCGGAGCGGCGGATAAGCCGATTTTGTATGTCTTTAACAAGTGCGACCAAGGGGCAACAGCGGCCTTCCGCTCTCTGGGGAGCTTCACCGAACAGCACCGAACGGTTGCTATCTCGGCCAAAACGGGACAGGGGATCGACCAAATGCTGGAAGAATTGCAGACCTTGTTGCAAGCGGGAACGCGCCGTGTCACCTTCCATATCCCCAATTCCGAGGGAGCGGCCCTGAATTTGCTGTATCGGGACGCCGTTGTCGAGAACGTGGAATACGGAGCCGAGGAGATGCAGGTTTGCGCCGTGGTGGATCAAAAGACCTACGGTCGCCTTGCTCGCTTCGATCCAAATCGGGAGGAACCAAATGAAGAAGGATAAGCAACCGTCCACCCCCGAGGAGGAGATCTCGGTAACGCTTGGCAAGGAGGCCTCGGCAGAGTTCGAGGAAAAGCGGTCGGTGTTCATCGGTCACGCCAAGCCCGTGGAGACCGAGGAGGAGGCGCTGGCCTTCATCAAGGCGAAGAAGGCGGAGTTTTCCGACGCGCGTCACAATGTCTGGGCGTATCGCTTGCGCGGAGACGTGGTGGTTCGTTGCTCGGATGACGGAGAGCCGCAGGGAAGCGCGGGCGTGCCGGTCTTGGATGCGCTTCGCAAGTCGGGCGTGAGTGACGCGGTGATCGTGGTCACGCGCTATTTTGGCGGCATTTTGCTCGGAGCGGGAGGGCTGGTGCGCGCCTATTCGCACACCGCGCGTCTCGCGATCGAGGCCGCGGGGATCGTGACCTATGAGCGGTACAGCGACCTTTCCTTTACCTGCTCCTATTCCGACTATCAGCGCTATCAGGCAGAGCTTCCGAAATACGGCGCGCGCATCGACGACGCATCCTTTTCGGATACCGTCGGCGTCCGTTTTTCGATCAGATCGGAGGACGTTGAGGCGGTCTGCCTGCGGATACGGGAAATGAGCGGCGGCAAGACCGAGCCCGAACTTTTGGGAACGCGCTTCGACCGTCGATAAACAATCAAATGGCGACCCTTACCGAAAAGATCTGTTCGGAAAGAAAGGATCTTTTCGGTCTTTTTTCGCGAGAAAAAAGGGGGAAAAAAGTATTTTTCGCTTTCTTTGCGTATATTAAAAGTGGAAAAGGAAAAAAGGAGGGATGGGAATGGACAATATTCGAGACCTGTTTTTGGAGCAGGAGAAGAAAAGGATGTCACCGTACGCCTTTCTGACCTCGCAAACGCGCGGTCGGGAGCATCCGTACGTTCCCTGTGAGATCCGAACCGAGTTTCAAAGAGACCGAGACCGCATCATCCATTCGCAGTCCTTTCGGAGACTGATGAACAAAACGCAGGTCTTTCTTGCTCCCGTGGGCGATCATTACCGTACGCGTCTGACGCATACCTTGGAGGTCACGCAGATCGCGCGGATCATTGCCAGAGCCCTGCGCCTCAACGAGGATCTGACCGAGGCGGCCGCCTTGGGTCACGATCTGGGGCACACCCCCTTCGGTCACGCAGGCGAGGAGGCGATGCAACGCCTCTATTCTCCCGACTTTACGCATTATAAGCAAAGCCTGCGCGTGGTGGAGAAGCTGGAAAACGAGGGGAAGGGACTGAACCTGACGTGGGAGGTCCGAGACGCCATCGTCAACCATACGGGAAAGCATATGGCCTCCACCTTGGAGGGCGTGATCGTCAAGTTTGCCGATCGCATCGCCTACATCAATCACGATATCGACGATGCTTGCCGAGCAGGCATCCTCTGCCGAGAGGATATTCCGTCCGAGCTGAGAGCCATTCTCGGCGAGACGCACGGTGACCGTATCAACCGCATGGTCACCTCCATCATCCATGCTTCCGCCGATCGGGGCGAGATCCGCATGGAGGAGGATATCCAGCAGGCCACCGATGAGCTCAGAGCCTTCCTGTTTGCAAACGTCTACACCAATCCCGAGGCAAAGGCCGAGGACGGAAAGGCCAAGGAGGTGCTGTCGGCGCTCTTTGCCTATTTCGTGCAGCATCCCAACGAGATGCCGCGGTTCTATTACGGGCTCACCGAGACCGAGTCGGTGGAGCGGTGCGTTTGCGACTTTATTTCGGGCATGACCGATCGGTATGCCATTGAGACCTATCGAAACCTGTTTATCCCCAAGGTCTGGAAGGGATAAAACCAAACCATAGAAAACAAGAAAGGAGGGAGCCTGTGCGATTACCGGAAAATTTCATACAGGAGGTCGTGGAGCGAACCGACATCGAGGAGCTGATCGGTCGCTACGTCACCTTAAAGAGAACGGGGGCGAACCTCACGGGGCTTTGCCCGTTCCATAGCGAGAAGACTCCGTCCTTTTCGGTCACTCCCGCCAAGCGGATGTTCTATTGCTACGGCTGTCACGCGGGGGGCTCGGCCATCACCTTCGTGCAGAAGGCCGAAAATCTCGATTTCGTGGACGCGGTGGAGTTTTTGGCGAACCGCGCGGGGCTTCCCATGCCAAGGGATTCCTCGTCGTCGGCACAGCCCGAGACCGTTTCGCGAAAGCGCGTTCTCGAAATGAATTTAGAGGCGGCGCGGTTCTTCCGAGCCTGCTTGTTCGACCCCAACATTGGTGGCAAGGGTATGGCCTATCTGCGCGGTCAAAGAGGACTTTCCGAGGCCACCATCAAGCATTTCGGTCTGGGCTTTGCCCCCGACGGCTTCGGAATGCTCACCGATCATATGCACCGTCTGGGCTATAAGGACGAGGAATTGCAGACCGCCTTCCTCTGCGGAAAGAGCCAAAAGACAGGACGATCCTACGACTATTTCCGAAACCGCGTGATCTTTCCCATCATCGACACGGTGGGCAACGTGGTGGCGTTCGGAGGGCGGGTGATGGACGATTCCAAGCCCAAGTACCTCAACACCTCCGATACCCCCGCCTTGCGAAAGAGCAACCACCTGTTTGCTCTCAATTACGCGCGAAACAGCGGATCGGAGCAGATGATCTTGTGCGAGGGGTATATGGATGTCATCGCCCTGCACGCCGCGGGCTTTGAGTTCGCTGTGGCCACACTGGGAACGGCGATCACGCCAAACCACGCGCGGATCTTCTCCAAATACACCAAGAAGGTCATCATTTCCTACGATTCGGACGAGGCGGGACAGAACGCCGCCAATAAGGCCATGCGGATCCTCGGAGACGTGGGGATGGACGTGCGTGTGTTGCGTCTGAACGGGGCAAAGGACCCCGACGAATACATCCAAAAATTCGGAGCCGACCGCTTCCGTCAAGCGCTGGGAATGAGTCGGACAGGCTTTGAGTATAAGCTCGAAAACGTGATGGCGGGGTACGACATCAGCATCGGGTCGGAGAAGATCAAGGCCTCCAACGAGCTTTGTCGCATCATCGCCGCCTATTCCTCAGCGGTCGAGAGAGAGGTCTACCTGTCACGGGCGTCGGAATTGTTGAGTTTACCCGTGGAGGCGCTCCGCAACACCGTGGATCGCATCCGACAAAGGCAGGCGGCCGAGATGAGGAGCAAGCAGAGCCACGAGGCGCAGGCGACCCTCAAAAATTTCGGCGATCGTATCAATCCCGAGGCGGCAAGAGAGCCGAGGGCGGCGGCAACCGAGGAAAACGTGTTGGGGCTGTTGCTTCTCTTTGGAGAGTACCGCGCGGCGGTCGCGAGTGGAGAGATCCCCTTGCAGGAATCGGATTTCGTAACCGATTTCCACCGACGGGTCTTTGGTGAGATCATGCGGATGCAGGCGAGCGAGGGTGGCTTCCACTTTGAATTGTTGGGAGCGGCGTTCTCACCCGACGAAATGGGACGCATTGAAAAAATGGAAGTTACGCGGCAGGAGCTCACGCGAAACGGACCGGAGGTCTTTCGGTCGCTTTCGGAGAGCCTGCGAGCGATCTGCCGTGAAAAAGAGGCAGACGGAGGCGACTTGCGCGAGCATCTTGCATATTTGCGGCAAAAAAAGGCGAAAGTACAAAAAGGAAAGGATGATCCTACATGAAAAAAGAGAGATTGAACGACGAGCTGTCCGAGGAGACCGTGGAAGCGACGGTAGCGGAGGAGGCCGTGGCGGCGGAAGGAGCGACGGAGGAGTCCGATGCCGAAAAGAAGGCGGGCTCTACCGTGGATTCCTTGATCGAAAAGGGAAAGAAGGGAAAGCTCTCCCAGAGCGACCTCGACGACGCGATGGAGGAGATGGATTTCGACGTTGACCGCATTGATAAGCTCTACGAGGCGCTGTCGGATAACGGCATCGACTTTGAGAGCGAGGAGTTCGCCGAGGACGAGGATATCAACGAGATCGAGAGCGAGGTGGCCAAGTTTGGCGAGCCCGAGGCCATGGAGAGCGCCTTGGAGCAGGAGGGTATCTCGATCGACGACCCTGTCCGTCTCTACCTCAAAGAGATCGGAAAGGTGCCTCTGCTCACCAACGAGCGCGAAAAGGTCTTGGCAGAGCGGATGCTGGCGGGCGACGACATGGCAAAGAAGGAGCTGGTGGAGGCCAACCTTCGCTTGGTGGTCTCGATCGCGAAGCGCTACGTCGGACGCGGTATGTATTTCTTGGATCTGATCCAAGAGGGAAATCTGGGTCTGATGAAGGCCGTGGACAAGTTCGACTACACCAAGGGCTATAAGTTCTCCACCTACGCTACGTGGTGGATCCGTCAGGCCATTACGCGCGCCATTGCCGATCAGGCAAGAACGATCCGCATTCCCGTGCATATGGTCGAGACCATTCACAAGGTCTCGCGCTATTCGCGTCAGATGCTCCAAGAGCTGGGCAGAGAGCCCACCGCCGAGGAGATCGGCGAGAAGATGGGCATGAGCGCCGAGAGAGTGCGTGAGATCATGAAGATCGCGCAGGACCCCGTTTCGCTCGAAACCCCCATCGGTGAGGAGGAGGACAGCCATCTGGGCGACTTCATCCCCGATGACGACACCCCCTCGCCCGCCGAGGCAACCTCTACCAACATCCTGCGTGAGGAGCTGGAAAGACAGCTTCACACCCTCACACCGAGAGAAGAGCACGTCATCAAGCTGCGCTTCGGACTTTACGATGGCAGAACGCGCACCTTGGAGGAGGTCGGAAAGGAATTTGACATCACGCGTGAGCGGATCCGTCAGATCGAGGCAAAAGCACTGCGTAAGCTCCGTCATCCCAGCCGCGCACGCCATCTCAGAGGCTTCATGGAGTGAGTTTTCGGACACAAGGCGTTGGGTCTATTTTACAAAAATAGATGCAAAACTTTGTTGGAAATGACGATAAAAACGGCAGTATGGCAAAAAGTGCCCCTCGTTTTTTGGGGTCATTCAACAGCAAATGTGAACGTACCGTGACCGAAAGAGCCGTCGGACGTTTCCGCCGAGCCGTGGACACAAAAAATTCACTTGACAACAGCGGTAAAATGTTGTAAAATATTGTATATATGATAATAGGGGAAATAGCGCCCACGGCGCAAGCCCCAAAACTGGGAGGATCAAAGAACATGAAAAACAGACTGATCTGTCTGGCACTCTGCTTGGTATTCGTTCTGTCCGTCTTTCTGACCGGTTGCGGTGAGAGAGATAACCAAGAGGCACTGGATGATGTTAGGGACGCCAACTCCGAGAGTGCAAGAACGCTGACGATGTGGCTCGTTACCGAGCAGGCCATGGATGCCGCCACCGCCAATGCCGTGTCGGATAAGCTCAACGAGATCACGCAGAGCAAGTTCAAGACCAAGCTGGTTCTGAATTTCTTTACCGAGGATGAGTACAAGACCATTCTGGATGAAACCATCTGTGCAAGCCAGGATTCCAAGAATGAGCTCTTCTCGCAGGCAAGCACCGAGACCGACGGTGAGGAGGTCACGGTGGTTGAGGAGACCGAGACCAACGAGTATGGCTTCACGGTCACCAAGTATCCCGCGCTTCGGGAGCATCAGGTGGACATCGTCTACATCGCAGGCTACGATATGTACGCTGAGTATGTAAACAACGGCTGGCTCTCCTCCCTGGATTCCGAGCTGTCGTCCTCTTCCAAGAAGATCAAGGAGTACATCTCTGCAACCCTGCTCAACGCGGCGCAGATCAACAACGAGACCTACGCCATTCCCAACAACAACATCATCGGTGAGTACACCTACATGCTTCTCGATAAGGAGCTCATGAAGGAGTGCTCGATGGACGGTGTGTACGATCTGGGCAAGATCGACGGCTTCTTCAATGTCTACGTTTACAACTATTTGGAGACCATCCGCCGTCAGTACGGCGATGAGATCCTTCCCGTAGACGCAAGCTACGACGAGTGCCTCCAGCTTCTCGCCCACTATTGGTCGATCAATCCCGACACCTACGAGGCAGAGAACGGCAAGTTCTCCTTCTTGGGCTATCGCTACACCGATCCCAAGACCCTCTCCAAGGGACAGACCACCCTCGCCTTCAACAGCCTGTTTGCCGACGAGGTCTTCTGCGAGAACTTCATCAAGCTCAGTGAGTACCGTCTGGACGGTGGCTACTTCGGCGAGGCCGAGGAGGGACAGCGCGTAGCGATCCGCTTCGCAACCGGTGACCTCTCCGACTACGAGGAGTATAAGGAGAACTACTATCCCGTTATCGTGAAGTACCCCTCCGTCAACGTGGAGGACGTGTACGAGAATATGTTTGGTGTTTGCACCTACACGGTCGATCTCGAGCGCAGTATGCAGATCGTGACCTATATGAACACCAACGCCGATTTCCGCAACATCCTGCAATACGGTGTGGAGGATCTCCACTACCAGATGGTGAAGGTGAGCGAGGATAGCGAGGCTGAGCGTCTGGTTCGTTTCGAAAACAGCCCCTATCAGATGGATCTGTTCAAGACGGGTAACGCCTTCATCGCTTATCCCGATGCCGATGCCAACATGAGCGAGGACATCTGGGAGATCGGTAAGCAGCAGAACCGTCAGGCCCTGCTGGAGCCCCTGCTGAACTTCGATTTCAAAACCATCGTGGAGAACACGGTGGAGGTGGAAGAATCCACTCCCAAGACCGGCGCGGCAGGCTACGTTTATTCCTATAAGTCCGGCTATGCAAAGGATATCATCTCGCAGGATAAGATGCTGAAAAAGTGGATCGACTCCTGTGACGCGGCAGGCGCGGGAGTGTATGTCTATTACACCTCGGCTCTTTCGGGTCAGAACCTGACCGCAACCATCTACTGCTACAACAATAACATCAGTGGCGGCGCATTGGAGATCACCGATGCCGACGGCGTGGCAAACCTTGCCTACACGGGAACCGAGGGCGGTGGCTACGACCTGACCGTGATCTCGCTGTTCGGAAAGAAGAACTCCTGCAAGTTCACGTGGACCGCAACCGTTAACGGAACGGCTGTGACCCCGAACGTCAAGTACCGCAACGCACTGATCACGCTCGATACGATGAAGACCGACACCTACCGTGTGGACTTCGTGGCAAACCTGACCAAGTCCATGGTTTGCGAGAACGCCGAGGTGTGGAGCTTCATTAAGTCCAACGCAAACAACAACAGCGGAAAGCCCTTCGTGGCGCGCGCTGAGCGCACCATCGGCGAGGAGGGTGACGATCAGAAGAAGGTCTACACCTACCTGTTCTACATTCCCAACGGAAGAACCAATCCCTTCACCGCAACCGCAGAGGCAACGGGAGACAGCAAGAATCTGCAGGTCAACCTGACCTTCACCTCCAACACCGAGAAGGAGCTTGCCGAGGAGGATCCCAAGTACGCCATGTTCCTCGTCACCGTAACGGCGGATGTGGACGTTGCCGTGAGCTTCGCTCTGACGGTGGACGGAGTTGCCAACCCCGAGGTCAACCCCTATAACTTCGTTGAGGATCCGAAGGTGGCGATCGCCGGTATGCTCGACACCGAGCTGGTTCGCTTCATGTACTCCTTCAATGAGGAGCTGATCAAGATTTTCAACAGCTTTAAAACCACGGATGATCTGGATGACTTGAAGCTGGTGGTTGATGATTTGCACCTGCTGCTCACGCCGCAGACCGCACAGCCCTTCAATTCCATCATCCTGGATGCGCTCTACGGAAATCTGAAATCCCCCGAGGTCAAGAGCTACCTCAGCCGCGTGGTTGGTGTGGATTCCCAAAGCATGGAGGAGTTTGCATGGAAGCTCTTCCGAGCCGTCAGCAACGTGAGCGTCGTGCTCAAGGAGGAGGACGGCGAGGGTAAGGTCGTGGAGGTTGAGACCAACGGCGAGACCGGAGAGGCCTACACCTACTATGATTCGCCCTACACGCTCTACTACAACTGGCTCAAAGAGAACGGTTACGTAAAATAAGATCGAAAAAGCGAACGTCTTGGCGACCGATTTGCCGCCAAGACGTTCTTTTTTCGCGCACCCCCTTGCAAAAGGGAAGAAAATGTGATACAATATAGAAGAATTCAATTTGGAAGCGAGAGGAACGGAGCTTATGTTTGGAGAACAAAAGGTTTCCTTCTCGGGCGTACAGCCGAGCGGAAATCTGACCATTGGAAATTATCTCGGAGCCATCCGCAATTTTTCGGAGTATTCGGAGAAATATAAAACCTTCTACTGTGTGGTGGATCAGCACGCCATCACGGTTCGGCAGGTCCCCGCGGAGCTCAGACGCAGAACCTACGAGACTTTGGCGCTCTATATGGCCTGCGGTCTTGATCCCGAAAAGAACACCCTGTATGTGCAATCCATGGTGCATGAGCATGCGGAGCTTGCATGGATCCTCAACTGCTTCACCATGTTCGGAGAGCTTTCGCGCATGACGCAGTTCAAGGATAAGAGCGCCAAGCACGCCGACAACATCAACGCGGGGCTGTTCACCTATCCTGCCTTGATGGCGAAGTCGGAGGCCAGCGGTCTTAGGAAGACAAAAGCT
>JAZSKO010000236.1:0-12783 GCA_045534875.1 Eubacteriales bacterium
TGCCGCTCGGTATCTCCTTCTATACCTTCCAATCCATGGGATACCTGATCGATCTCTACCGCGGAAAGGGAGATGCCGAGCGGAATCCCTTGCGATTGGCCTTGTTTGTCTCGTTCTTCCCCCAGCTCGTGCAAGGCCCGATCAGCCGCTTTTCCGATCTCGCCCCTCAGCTCTATGAGGGACACGACCTGAGAGGCGAGAACATCGGAGAGGGACTGGTGCGCGTGGTGTGGGGCTACTTCAAAAAGCTCGTGGTGGCCGACACCGCCATGATCGCCGTGCAAGCCCTTGTCAAGGACGCCAAGGACGGCGCGTACGTCGTGCTTCTGATCCTGCTCTATTCCGCCGTGATCTACGGAGACTTTACGGGTGGCATCGACATTACCATCGGCGTGGCACAGTTGTTCGGTATTCGCCTCAAAGAGAATTTCGACCGCCCCTTCTCGTCGCGATCGGTCAAGGAGTACTGGAAGCGGTGGCACATCACCATGGGAACGTGGTTCACCGATTACGTTTTCTATCCGCTCTCGGTCTGCAATCCCATGCAGAAGCTCTCCAAATGGGCAAGAAAACACTTGGGAACGGCGCTCGGCAAGCGCATCCCCGTCTACATCGCCACCATCGCCACGTGGTTCTTAACCGGACTTTGGCACGGAGCGGGCTGGAACTTTATCGTGTGGGGACTGCTCAACTGCCTGATCCTGTTGGTCTCGCAGGAGCTCAAGCCCCTGTGGGCGCTCTGGCAACGAAAAGCGCCAAGGGTCTGCGCCTCGCGCGCATGGGGGCTCTGGCAGGCCACGCGCACCTTTTTGCTCATGGGCTGGATCCGTAGCTTGGATTGCTATCGCGACGTCCCACTCACCTTCCGATTGTGGGGCTCGGTCTTCACAAGAGGGAACTGGGGAGAGATGCTTTCGGGCGGCTTTTTGCGCCTTGGTCTGACGGCGGCCGATTGGATCGCGCTCGGCGTGGGCATCCTTACCATGCTGGTCGCGTCGCAGATCGGACGGGAAAGACCGATCCGTGAGCGGCTCGCCAAGCGACCGATCCTGTTGTGTCTGGCCCTGTCCGTGGGCGTTGTCCTGATCCTTGTTTTCGGGACGTACGGCATCGGCTACGACACCGCCGACTTTATCTACGGAACCTTCTGATAAAACCTGATGAAAGAGAGAAGCATGAAGAAGAAAATCCTGATCTGTCTTTGCATCCTGCTCTGTGCAGGGCTCTTGCTGTCGTTCGCGCAGAGCTTGGTCATGCCCAAGTACATGAGCGAGAACCGCGAGGGCGCGCTGATCCGTGAGTATTACGGCGAGGCGGGAGGGCACGACGTGCTGTTTTTGGGGGACTGCGAGGTCTACGAAAGCTTCACGCCGCCCACCCTGTGGCAGGAGTACGGTATCACCTCCTACATTCGCGGAACGCCACAGCAGCTCATCTGGCAATCCTACTATCTCTTGGAGGATACCTTGAAACGGGAGACTCCAAAGGCAGTGGTCTTCAACGTCTACGCCATGTGCTACGGAGAGCCGCAAAACGAGGCCTATAACCGCATCACGCTGGACGGGATGCGCCTGTCTGCTACCAAGCTCCGCGCCATCCGCGCCTCCATGACCGAGGAGGAAACCATGATCTCCTATCTGTTCCCCCTGTTGCGCTACCACAGCCGATGGAAGGAGCTGGGACAGGAGGATCTGCACTATTTGTGGAAGCGAGACACCGTCTCGCACAACGGCTACCTGATGCAAACAGGCGTCCTTCCCATGGAGACCGCGGCGGAGGGTGTGCCGCTGGAGGACACCGACCTGCCAAGCATCTGCTTTGAATACTTGGACAAAATGCGTGAGCTTTGCGACGAGAAGGGCGTCAAGCTCATTCTTATCAAAGCGCCCACCAATTTCTGGGGATACTACTGGTATGAGGAATGGGAGGAGCAGGTCGCGACCTATGCCGCCGAGCATGAACTGTCCTATTACAATTTTATTCCGAAGGCCGATCAGATCGGTCTTGATTGGCACACCGATACCTACGATGCCGGCGCGCACCTGAACGTCTACGGAGCCGAGAAGCTCACCACCTACTTTGGCAGGATCCTCACCGAGCAGGAGGGGATCACCCCCGCACAGCAGACCGCCGAGGAGGCGGCGCGCTGGCAGGCCAAGGTGGATGCCTACCAAGTCGAACGAAACGGAGGATAAAACGTGAAGAAAACACAATGGATCGCCCTGTTCTTGTCGATCGGCTGCCTGCTTTCGCTGGCGGCTTGTGACGCAAACCGAGGAAAGGGCGAGCAAACACAAGCAGAAGATCCCTATTCCTTCGTGATAGAGGGATCCACGATCACCCCAGGAAAGGGCATCGGCTCGCTCTTTGTCACGCTCAACGGGGAAGCGCCGCAGATCTCGGTCAAGGCCTCCTGTCTGGGAGGGGTGGACGGCGAGGACGTTACCTATTCGTATAAGGGCTTCCGCGTGCAGACCTTCCGAACCGGCGAGGGCGACGCCGAGGAGGAGATCCGCTGGGTGATCCTGACCGATGATTCGGTACAGACCGTCAAGGGCATTGCCATCGGAGACACCGCAGAGAAGGTGAGCGCGACCTACGGAGAGCCGAGCCGCACCACCGATTCGCTCCTGATCTACCAGCGCGGCGGTACGCTCCTGCGCTTCAAGATTCGGGACGGCGTTGTCACCAACATTGACTATACCGTGGCGGAGTGACCCTCTCAAAAACCAAAACCGAACAGCCGCGACCTCTCCCTCGTCGGAGAGGTCTTTTTTTACCGCTTTTTTAGCACTTGAAGTCGTAGTTTACAAAATATTAACAAATAAATTGAGGAAAACACTTGACAAATCCGCAAAAAAGTGATAAATTTATGCATGAGGTTAGCACTCCGAAGGTTTGAGTGCTAAAAACTCGGTAAGAACAGGAAGGAGGAGTCGATCTTGGCACAGCCCGAATTGAGTGAACGGAAAAAACAAATCCTGAGAGCGGTCGTCAACGCCCACATTGAGGGTGGCGGTCCGATCGGCTCAAAGGCCATCCTGCAAAATCAACGCTTGAATTGCTCGTCGGCAACCATCCGAAATGAGATGGCGGAGCTGGAGGAGATGGGCTATTTGGAGCAGCCGCACGCCTCGGCGGGAAGAGTGCCGAGCGAGCTTGGCTATCGCTTCTATGTCGACTCCCTGATCGAGCATTACGCCATGACCACGGGAGAGATCGCGCAGATCAACAATCTTCTGCGGATCAAGATGGGGGAATTGGATCAGATCCTCACGGCGGCCTCCAAGCTGGCCTCCTCCCTCACCAATTACACGGGAATCGCCATCAAGCCGAGGCTCAACTCGGTCAGCGTTTCCAAGTTTGAAACGATCTACCTCGAAAGCGACCATTATATATTGGTAGCGGTTGCCTCCACGGGGGCGGTCAAGACCAAGCATATCCGTCCCGATCATCCCGTGCAGATCGAAACGGTTTCGCAGTTGGCAACGGCGATGAACCTGTTTTTGGTCGGTCTGCGAGCCGATGAGATCACCTTGCCCATCATCATGGATTTTGAGAACTACATGGGAAGCGAGGCACACACGGTCGGGCAGGTCATCAAGGTGGTCTATGAATTGCTCAGCGAGCTGGATCAAGGCGAGATGAAGGTCAGCGGCATCAACCATCTGTTGCAATATCCCGAATACAGCGACATCGGTCAGTTCCAAGAGCTGCTCGGAACGCTGGAAAAGAAGGAGGATATCCTCAATCTGGTCTCGCAAAATGAGAACAGAGAGGACATCAGCGTCCTGATCGGGTCGGAGAGCCGCGTGGAGGTCATGAACAACTCCGCTCTGGTCTTCAAGCCCATCGTCAAGGACGGAAAAACACTGGGAGCGATCGGCGTGCTTGGCCCGCGGCGTATGGATTACGCCAAGGTGCTGGCAACCTTGGAGGGGCTGAGCGGAAACATTGAAAACATCATTCAGTCCGGAAATCAATTGAAAGGCGAAGGAGAACCAAAGGATGGATGAACAGAAAACAGCAACCGAGGCAACGGCAGAGGCGGAAAAGAAGGCCGCGGCCGAGGCCAAGGCAGATAAAAAGAAGATCAAAAAGCTGGAGGCTCAGGTAAGAGATTTGCAAAAGGCGGCGGAGGAAGCGAAGGCGGCGGCCGCGGCGGCAGAGGACAAATACCTGAGAATGATGGCAGAGTACGACAACTTCCGCAAGAGAAGCGGAAAGGAGAAGGAAGGGATCTATGGAGAGGCCTTTGCCGATTGCGTGGCGGACCTGTTGCCGATCCTCGACAATCTTGAGCGCGCCGCAGGCTGTGAGCAGGCGGACGCCCTGAAAAAGGGATTGGAGATGACGGCGAAGGCGTTTGAGGACGCGCTGGCAAAAATGGGTATCACCGAGATCGAGACGGTTACCTTCGATCCGAACCTGCACAACGCGGTCATGCACGTCGAGGACGAGAGCCTCGGGGAATCGGTGATCGTGGAGGTCTTCCAGAAGGGCTACCGAAAGGGTGACAAGGTCATCCGCTATGCCATGGTCAAGGTTGCAAACTGACCGATGGCGGCGCGCGAGCGCATCGCATTTGTTTGAAAAAGAAATCATATACATTTACAAAAACTGTAAATAGTTTGGAGGAAACAGAATCATGGGAAAGATTATTGGAATTGACTTAGGTACAACGAACTCCTGCGTCGCGGTTTACGAGGGCTCGGAGCCCATCGTGATCCCCAACCCCGAAGGTGCGCGCACCACGCCCTCTGTGGTTGCCTTCTCCAAGAGCGGAGAGAGAATGGTGGGACAGGTGGCAAAGAGACAGGCCATCACCAACCCCGATCGCACGATCATCTCGATCAAGAGAGATATGGGAAGCGCCAACAAGCGTCAGATCGACGATAAGGCATATACACCTCAGGAGCTGTCGGCAATGATCCTGCAAAAGCTGAAGGCCGACGCAGAGGCCTATCTGGGAAGCACTGTTTCGCAGGCGGTCATCACCGTTCCTGCTTATTTCTCGGACGCACAGCGTCAGGCAACCAAGGACGCAGGCAAGATCGCAGGCCTTGAGGTCATGCGTATCATCAACGAGCCCACGGCGGCCGCGTTGGCCTACGGTATGGATAAGGAAGCCGACCAGAAGATCATGGTGTTCGACCTCGGAGGCGGTACGTTTGACGTGTCGCTCTTGGAGATCTCGGACGGCTTGTTCGATGTGCTGGCGACCAACGGAGACACCCGTCTCGGCGGTGACGATTTCGACCAGCGCATCATCGACTGGATGGCAGACCGCTTCCAGAGAGAGAACGGCGTGGATCTGCGGAACGACAAGATGGTTCTGCAAAGACTCCGCGACGCGGCAGAGAAAGCAAAGATCGAGCTGTCGGGTATGTCCGAGACCTCGATCAACCTCCCCTTCATCACGGCAACCGCGGCAGGACCTCTCCACTTTGAGGCAACCCTGACCAGAGCCGAGTTTGAGCGCATCACGGCCGACCTCGTGGAGCGCACCATGGTCCCCACCAAGAAGGCTCTTGCCGACGCAGGCCTGAACGTGGGACAGATCGACAAGGTGCTTCTCGTTGGCGGATCGACCCGTATCCCCGCCGTGCAGGAGGCTGTAAAGAAGTTTATCGGTAAGGAGCCCTTCAAGGGTATCAACCCCGACGAGTGCGTTGCCATCGGCGCGGCGATTCAGGGCGGCGTGCTGGGCGGCGAGGTCAAGGGTCTGATCCTGCTCGACGTCACGCCTCTGTCGCTGGGTATCGAGACGCTGGGCGGCGTGTTCAACCGCATCATCGACCGCAACACCACCATTCCCGTCAAGAAGAGCCAGGTGTATTCCACCGCGGCCGACGATCAGACCTCGGTCGAGATCCACGTTTTGCAGGGTGAGCGCGAGATGGCGGCTCACAACACCACGCTCGGACGCTTCATCCTCGATGGTATCAGCCCCGCTCCCAGAGGCGTGCCGCAGATCGAGGTCACCTTCGATATCGACGCGAACGGCATCGTAAACGTCACCGCGAAGGATAAGGGAACCGGCAAGGAGCAGCACATCACCATCACCTCCTCCACCAACATGAGCCAGGAGGACATCGACCGCGCCGTGAAGGATGCGGAGAAGTTCGCAGAGGAGGATAAGAAGGCGAAGGAGGCCGTGGAGATCCGCAACCGTGCGGAGTCCATGATCTTCCAGAGCGAAAAGACGCTGAACGAGCTGGGTGACAAGATCGATCCCGCCGACGCAGAGGCTGTCAAGAGTGCGATCGCGAAGCTGCAAGAGACCTTGAAGGGTACCGACACCGAGGCCATCAAGGCTGACACCGAGGCCGTGGAGCAGGCATTCTATAAGATCTCCGAGAAGCTCTATGCACAGCAACAGCAGGCAGGAGCGGATGCCGGCGCCGACGCAGGCGCGCAGGGCGGAGACGGAACCTTCTACGACGCCAGCTACGAGGATCACACGGACAATACCTGATCGGTCAATCGGATCGTGAACACGGGAAAGGGCGTTTCCGCCCTTTCCCGTGGAGCGTATCGCTTGTCCTTTTCGGCACAGACGCGGCGGTGACCGCGTCGCCCCACACGAACAGAGGAGCGTCATCACATGGCAGAAAAAAGAGATTACTATGAGGTTCTCGGCGTCAGCAGAGACGCAGACGCGGGAACGATCAAAAAGGCATACTATCAGCTGGCGAAGAAGTATCATCCGGACGCCAATCCGGGAGACGCCGAGGCAGAGGAAAAATTTAAGGAAGCCAACGAGGCTTACGAGGTTCTGTCCGATCCTGAAAAACGGACAAAATACGATCAGTTCGGTCACGCCGCATTCGATCCCGCCGCAGGGGCAGGGAACGGGTTCGGCGGTTTTGGCGGTTTTGGAGGCTTTGAGGATTTCGGAGATCTGGGCGATATTCTGGGCGGTATGTTCGGAGGCGCGTTCGGAGGAAACCGTCAAAGACGAAACGGACCGATGCAGGGTGAGGACATCACGGTCAACGTGACCATCACCTTCGAGGAAGCGGCCTTCGGCGTGAAAAAGGACATTACCTATAATCGCGTCTGCCATTGCTCGGCCTGCCGAGGAACGGGAGCGGAGGGGGATAGCCGTCCCACCACCTGTCCCACCTGCGGAGGCGCGGGTCAGGTTCGCCGCGTCCAGCGCATGGGAGGCATGTCCTTCCAGACCACAGGTCCTTGCGACAACTGTCGAGGAACCGGAAGGATCATCAAGAATCCCTGCTCGAAGTGTCGGGGAAGCGGTATGGCGAAGGAGAACAAGAGACTCACCGTTTCGATCCCGGCAGGCATCGACAACGGTCAGAGGATCGCGTTGAGCGGACAGGGCTGTGACGGACGAAACGGAGGCCCCTCGGGCGATCTGATCATCACCGTGGCCGTTCGCCGTCATCAATTCTTTGAGAGAAACGGCTACGATCTGCTCTGTGAGGTACCGCTCACGGTGGCAGAGGCAACGCTCGGCGCAGAGATCAAGGTTCCCACCTTGGAGGGAGATGTCAGCTACACCATCCCCGAGGGAACGCAGTCGGGAACGAGCTTTACTCTGCGGAACAAGGGAATTCCCTATGTCAACAACAGCAACCGTCGGGGAGACTTGACCTTCACGGTCTCCGTGGAGATCCCCAGAGGGCTGACCGACAAGCAAAAGGCTGCAATGCAGGCCTTTGCCGATAGCTGTGGCGAGGTGAACTACACCAAGCGCAAAAAGGGCTTCGGCTTCTGGAACAGAGGCTAAGACGGAGGGAGAAGGACAAAATGGATAAGGACTATCTTTGCGGCGATTACGGAAGCGTGACCGATTGGACGCAGGTTCGCGTCACGGTCGCCCTGAACGAGCTGGACGAGCTGATCGCCGTGATGAGCATGGTGTCGAGCAACTTACAGATTGAGGATTACAGCGACATCGACTTAAAGACCTGCTATGGCGATCTGATCGACGAATCCATCCTGAACGCCGACAAAACGATCGCGTCGGTCTCGGTCTATCTGCCGGCAGAGAGAAGCTTGCCCGAGTGCATGGCCTTTCTCAAAGAGCGGTTTGCCACCATCGGGCTTGAACCGATCAAGATCGAAACGGTGGGCGTTTGCGAGGAGGACTGGGCAAACTCATGGAAGGCGTACTATAAGCCTCTGCGGATCGGAAAGAGACTGGTGATCGTTCCCGCGTGGGAGGATTACAAAGAGGAAGCGGGCGACCTTGTGGTGCGGATGGATCCGGGAATGGCCTTTGGAACGGGTACGCACGAGACCACGAGACTGGTGATCGGGATGCTGGAGCGCTACGTCAAGCCGGGATGTCGGATGCTGGACGTTGGAACGGGAAGCGGCATTTTGGCGATCTGCGCGGCCAAGCTGGGAGCGAAGGAATGCTTCGCCTACGACATTGACCCCATGGCGGTGCGCGTGGCGAACGAGAACATTCGGGACAGCGGACTTGCGAACATCAAGTGTGAGGTATCGGATCTGTTAAAGAGCGCGGACAGAAGCCGCCCCTATGATCTGATCTGCGCCAATCTGGTGGCAGACATTGTGATCCGCATGATTCCGGATCTCGGACCGTTCATGGATGAGAACACGGTGCTGTTGGCATCGGGGATCATCACAGAGAGAAGCCAAGATGTGATCGAATGCTTGGAGAAGCACGGGTATTGCGTGGTAGAGCAGCCGGAGGAGAACGGCTGGTGTGCCTTAGCGATCAAACGGGCATAAACAAAAAACGAGAGCAAGAGGAAAAGGATTTCCTCTTGCTCTCGTTTTTTGCTACGTTCGCACGAACGGCTACTCACCATGTTCGCACAACCCCCCGAAGGGCAGTCGCACCTTGTTCGCACAAACCCGCAGGGAAAGTTTTCGTCCACCTTTTTCAAAAGGTGGCACGGATCCAACGCCGTGGGGAGTTGGTCGCCCTCCGCAGAGGGCGAAATTCCCCGAACGGCGCTTTCTTTTTGCGAGGCAAACTCGCGAAGCGATTTGCAATGAGCGCGAAGCGCGAATTTCTTTTCATTTTGCGCCTACATGGTCAAAAGAAAAAGCGACTAAGGAATTTGATTTTGTAAAAAACTGTTCTATTTGTAACGACATAATCCCCTTCGGCCACTTTCTTTTGACACCGTAGGCGCAAAAGAAAGTTAGCAAAGAAAACGCCAAGGGCTATTTCGCCCTCTGCAGAGGGCGAGGAGGGCTCTGCCCCTCCACCCCGCAAACTTTTGAGAAAAGTACACGCGCAAGCGCGCTGATCAAAACTTTCCCTACGGGTTCGTGCGAACATAGCGGTCAAAACTTTCCCTGCGAGTTTGTGCGAACAGGGCTAAAAATTTTATCGCGGGGTTCGCTAAAATTTTTAACCTTAGCGAACCTTATACTTGACAAACTCCGAGAAGTCGCCTCCCGTGCTTTTGAGCATATGTCCAAGTCCCACGCATCCGCAGTCCATCGGTCGCTTCGCAACCGTGACCCGCACGCCCGTGCGCTCATGCACCGCTTCCTGCATCCCCGGGATCAACGAGCTTCCTCCCACCATCATGATGCCATAGTCGAAAATGTCTGCCGATAGCTCCGGTGGCGTTTCCTCTAACGTGGTCTTGATCATCGAAATGATCTCCGAGATCGGCTCCTTCATGGCCTCGTAGATCTCCCTCGACGAAATCTCCGCCGTTACCGCCAGCCTCGTCGTCAGGCTTCTTCCGCATACCTGCATCGTGCCTCTGTCAATATTCGGTAACGCCGTTCCGATCCTCTTTTTGAGCATCTCTGCCGAGATCTCTCCAATGAGGATGTTTCTCGTTTGCTTTAAGTAGTTCACGATCGCCAGATCCAGTTCGTCTCCCGCGATGCGGAGCGAGTTGGATTGCACGATGCCGCCCAGACTGATCACCGCCGATTCGGAAACGCCGCCTCCCAGATCCACCAGCATCGCACCCCTTGCCTTGGATACGCGAATGCCTGCTCCCACCGCCGCCGCGATGGGCTCGTCGATCAGTCCCACGTTCTTCGCTCCTGCCTCAAATACCGCGTCCTCCACCGCTCTCCTTTCCACCTCGGTGACACCGTAGGGGATCGAGACCAGCGCGGACGGACGGTTGAAGAAGGAGGTGAGGTCGAGCTTTCGGAAAAAGTCTCGGATCATCAGGGAGGTGACCTCCAGATCGGTGATCACGCCGTCCTTCAAGGGACGCAGGGCGCGAATGCCTCCCGGGGTCTTTCCCATCATCTTTTTCGCCTCCGAGCCGGATGCGATCACCTCATGGGTGAAGCGGTCGATGCTCACCACGGAGGGCGCGCGCATCACGATCCCCTTGTCTTTGAGGAAGATCATGGTATTCGATGAGCCAAGGTCCATGCCGATCTGCTTTGCCATGGGAGTTCCTCCTTTCCATGAGACGATTTTTTGAGGCGTTGGACGGTTTCTTGCTTTCATTATAGCACAAGCGTGCTTCGTTTTCTATACCGAAAGGAAAATTTCTTATAAGAAATTCTCCCCAAAGGTCTCTTTGTATAATTCACACATACGGTTCACGGGTAGCCCCACCACATTGAAGTAGTCGCCCCGTATGCCTCGGATAAAGCTCGACGCCAAGCCCTGAATGGCGTAAGCGCCCGCCTTTCCGAACGGCTCTCCCGACGCGATATAGCGCCACAGCTCCTCCTCGGTCAGGGGAGCAAATTCCACCTCGGTCACGGCGTGCGAGACCGCCTCCCGACCATTCATGAGTAGGTAGATGCCGCTCACCACGCGGTGACGTGTTCCCTGCAAAAGACGAAGCATCCGATAGGCGTCGGCCTCGTCTCGCGGCTTCCCCAAGATCTCCTCTCCGATGGCAACGGTGGTGTCCGAGGCGATCAGAAGGGTGTCTTTGGGGATCGGATTTGTCGCTTGCAGGCTTTTGGCGGCGGCTCTCCCCTTCCGCGCGGACAGCTCCTCGGACAGCGCGATGGGATCACGCAGGGGAGAGGATTCGTCCACGTCCGAGACGAAGACCGTAAAGGGGACACCGAGATGCCCCAAGATCTCCTTGCGACGGGGAGAGGCCGAGGCCAGAATACAGCTTTTCATAGAGATTCCTTTCCATTGGACGAGAGCGAGTGGGAAGTTGTAACCGTTTCCCCTCTCACCCACCTTTGGTGGGAGCTCCCCCCGAGGGGAGCCTGTTCGAAAGCCTCGCCCTTTGGGAGAGGTGTCGCGCCGCAAGGCGTGACGGAGAGGGTAGGAGACGGGTGTTGTTGCAAGATGGCAGGGGTCAATCGGTGGATTCGATGATCCAAAGTCCCCCTCGCCGCACCGAGACGAGGGCGCAGTTGCCCGTGATCTCGTTGGAGACGGCGTACTGATTCCGTTTTGAGAGCTTCGCGTTTTGGAGAGGGTACTTACAGCCCTCCACGGTCACCCCTCGAACGGTGTCGTCGGCCGCGAGCAGGGAAAGATAGCGAAACCGCTCCGACCGCGGGATCAATTCGCTCCCGTTGCGAAGGAAGCGAGCCCGATTTTTTCCGTCGGTGAGGATGGCCGACACGCCCTTGTCGCGCAGCCATTCAAGGATCGCAAGGCTCGACACCGTGTGATCCACGCGACCCGAAAGACCTCCCACGATCGTGATCCGCTTCGCTCCACGCTCCAAGGCGAGGGAAACGGCGAGCTGGGTGTCGGTCTCATTTTTCTCGGCAGGCACGCGGATCAGCTCCACCTCCTCCGAGACGGTCGGCTCTCCCAGAGAGTCGAAGTCGCCGACAAGGACGGCAGGGGAGATCCCCAACGCCTCGGCGTTCCGCAGACCCGAATCGGCGGCGATCACAAGATCGTCCTGCTCGGGTCGCTCGGTGATGCGGTCGGCGTCAATGCGCCCACCCGTACAGATAAATGCGTTCACGGTCGTAGCCTTTCAAAGCGCAAACAGCTCTTTGAGGATGGGGACGAGCTGACGTGCCACGGTCTCGTGACCGTCGCGGAGAGGATGGAGAGGCTCGGGTGGGATCCAATCCGAGCCGTTGACGAACTGCACGCAGTCGTTGTGTTCCTCGTTGTACTCCTTGACGCACCGCTCCAAGGCGTCGCGATGCCCTCCGCAGAAGGCCGAGAGAGCCACGATCTTGGCGGTGGGATTGCGATGACGGATCACGTCGAGCAGAGCCTTGTAGTCGGCGATGTACTGCTCGGGGGAAGCACCACGGTCGTTCGCTCCGTGGTTGATGAGAACGAAGTCGCCCTTCTCACAGGTGATGGGCGAGCCGTCGAAGTTGAAGGGATAGGAGAGCGGCGCGGCAGGCACTCTCGCCTGTCCCGCGCGGGTGACGCCAACCGCTCCGTAGCCCATGAAGATGGGACGCAGGTTGAGCCGCTCGGCGGTGAGCCATGCGTAGGTGGCGCAAACGTCGTCCATGTAGCCCTCGCAGAGCTGTCCGATCTCAAAGGGCATGCTTCCACCCTCGGCGTAGTCCACGTCGATCAGAACGCCCTCGGTGATCGAATCCCCGACGAATTCGATGACGGGACGGTCATCGGCAGGGATGGGCAGGGGACGCGCGGTCTGCACGCCGAGGAAGGAGACCTTTCCCTGCAAGGGGGCGTACCAGCGGCGCGCCATCTCGGTGCCGCCCTTATAGATGATGCGGCAGATATGGTGACCGCTCGTTTTGGTTTGAATACGGAGAAAATAGTCGATCGGTACCTCCACGCGATCGCCGCCGTCGATCTCGATCCAGAGATGGAGCAGGGGGTGGAGATTGGTGTCGATATCGAAGCGAGCCACGGCGAGCGTGCCATCAAAG
>JAZSKO010000140.1:0-7381 GCA_045534875.1 Eubacteriales bacterium
GCCATGAGGTAATAGCCGCCCTGTCCCGCGGTCAATTCAAGCGGTGCTCCGCTGATGACACCGGTGTTGAACAGGATCAGAAAGCCGATGGCAAAGCCGTAGAAGCCCTGCGTCATGGGAAGTGCCATGAGCGCGAAGGCCTTACCGAACTTGGAAGGATCCTCGCTCAAAACGCCCGATGCGGCCTTACCTGCAAGGTTCACGCCCTTTGCCGAGCCCATGCACGCAAGGAAGGTTGCCACAGCGGCACCCAGATATGCCAGATTGTTGCCTGTAAAAATCGTTGCAAAAAATTCACCCATTGTCATTGTTCTAATCTCCTTGTTTTTTGGTTTTTATTTTCATTTTTTTGGGTTTCAGATTTCGGTTTCCTCGGAATATTGCTCCGAGGGGGTGACAGGCTCGAAGGGTCTGCCGCCGTCCTCATAGAAGCGTCCGAAGAATTCCAGATATTGCAGGCGCGAGGTATGCACGAACGCGCCCAGCACGTTGATGGCCAGATTGACCACGTGTCCCAGAAGCAGGACCACCACCATCACGATGGCTCCCACCACGCCGTTGTCTCCCATCATGGTGATCATATTGATGACCTTCGCGATGACCGCCGCCACAAGGGCAAGCGCGAGCACACGGGAATAGGACAGAAGGTCGGAGACGTAGTTGACCAATCCGTAGAGGCCTCCCAATCCCTTCGTGATGCGCTTGATGGGATTTCGGATGCCGTAGCCGTTGAGAAGCAGGATCAGCCCCGCGCCTGTCGCCAACACGATCAGACCGACGGTTTGTCCAACCAAAAGCATCAGAAGCACCCCTGCGAAGAACACCCAGTAGGGGACGATGGTGCAGATGGCCTCGCCAACCTTACCGTCTCGACACAGGATAATGAATTGCAGGACCATGCCCGCCACGATGTGGATAAAGCCGAAGGCAATGACCACGATCAGGAAGGTCATGGGATCATCCAAGGGGTTGAACCAGAGTCCGCTTCCGAAGAAATGCCCGACCGAGGTGTCGATGGGCAGATGGAGCAGATTCTGCATCACAGCGGTGGGCAGATCGCCAAACCATCCGCCGAAGATCGCTCCCATGACGATCGCGGAGATCCCGCAATAGCCGAACATATAGAGCATTCTTCGCATTCCGGGCTTGGGATTGAGCAGACGGACCCCGCCGAAGCATCCCAAGACAAGGATCAGTCCGTAGCCGACGTCGGCGAACATCAGACCGAAGATGATAAAGTAAAAGATACTCATGACGAAGGTGGGGTCGAAGCGACCGTACTTGGGATAGGAATACATCCCGACCACCCACTCAAAGTTGATGGCGAACTTGTTGTTCCGAAGCAGAACGGGGGGCTCGTCCTCAGGACTTGGATCGTCGATCTCATAGGCGCACTCGAATTTCGCCAGTGCCTCCTCGACCGCATCCTGCGTGAAGGTGGGGATCCATCCGTCCAGAACGGTGCAGGCATTGGTCTCGGCCAATCGGCGTTGCAGCTGCGCCGCCGTTTGCTCGGTCTTGACGATGTCGTACAGGATCTCGACCAGCTCCAAGCTCTCCGAAAGCTCCCTTGCCTGTTCCTCGGCATTGACCAGTTGCGCCTCCAGCTCCTCGCATCGCGCCGCTCCGCGGTCATACAGGCTGTGCGCCGTTCCCGTCTCGCTCTCCGACTCGGAGCGGAGGAATCCGTAGCCCGCCAGCATGGCAGACACGGCGGCCTCGCTCTCGCGGTGGAAAGTGACGGTCAGATAGACGCCGCTTTTATCCTCGGAGACGATCTCGACGTACGCGCCAAGCTCGTCCGCCTCCCGATCCATCCGCTCCCGATCGAGCTTGACGGGACAGGAGCCCATCCACGTGACGGTGTTTTTCGTTTCGGTCTCCCCGAAGGAGAGATCCCCTAAGAGCCACGGCTCTAAGGCGGCCATGCGGCCCTCCTCGCGCCCAAGCTCGGCCTTGATCTCGCGGATCTGCGCCTCCAAGGCTACCGTTTGCTCAACCGTTTTCTCTGCCCGCTCCATGCTTCCGTCCCGACGGAACACCGTGGGATCATACGCATGCACGATTCTGCCAAGCCCGTTCTTCCTGCGACTGTATCGCGTGAGGACGGGGATGACCGTCTCGATCTCGCCGAGCCTTCGATCGACCGACGAAAGCGTTTCGTCACAGCTAACGCGCCGAAGCGCGAGCTGCTCGTCGGTGATGTCGGCGGTGTTGATCTCGACGCATCGCAGATTCATCAGCTTTCGGAGAATGCGCTTGGCATCCTGACGGAAGGCAAAGACGGTGAGCCGTTTCATTGTGCTTACCGACATTTTGCGTCCAACCCTCCGATCACGATTTTTTCCGCGCCCTTTCGGTTGAGTCTTGCCTCGGCGGCAACCGCCTCGGCCTCCTCACGGGTCTCCTCGCGAACACGCTCCGCGTGCTCCTGCGTTTTTTGACGGATCTGCTCCAGCATTCCGTCGAGCCGCTCGGAGAGCTCCGCCTCGGTGCTTCGGCAAAGTGCCTGCCCCTCGGCCTCGACCTCGGCGCACATGGCTCTCGCCTTCTCGCGCGCCTGATCGAGAATCCGCTCGGCCTCCCGTTCGGCTTCCTTGATCTTCAAAATGGTTTCTCTTGACATAAAATCCTCCTCTCCTTTCCGGAGATAGACGTTCAAAATCCACTACAACTATTATTTTAACATATCAATTTGTAAAATGCAAGAATATTTTGGCGTTTTTTCCCATCTTTCTTATTTTTCTTGTTCCTTTCTCACCTTTTTCCCTTCTTTTCGTTTTTTATGTCCTTTTTCTGTATCTTCGTCGCCTTTTTTTAGCGGAAAAAGCGCTTCTCGGACAGCCTCTTGTCCCTCTCCGTTCCGATAAAAAACGAGAAGATCCCCTTTGGGATAGACACCGTCGGGACGAAAAGCGGGACGTTCCCTTTTTTGCGTTGGAAATGCGCGCAGGATCTGCCCGAACGGAAGCCCTGTTTGTTCCGAAAGGCACCACGTTTGCGCCATACGTCTCTCCCTCGGAAGCCCCGTGTCGGAGCGCAGGATCGAGACGCATTCCCATGCGGCGTAGTGCTCGTCACGGTAAACGGGAACGCATCGCAGGGTGTATCTTGCCCCCGCCATCCGCGCCCTCTCCATTGGATCCTCGAATGCCAGATATTCCCGTCGGAGGCGTTCGCCCTCCCCCTGCTTGACCCACTCCAAGCAGGCTCGGCACATCTGCCGATAGAACTGCCCGATCCGCTCCATCCCAACGGGCAGAGCAAGCGTTGCCTCTGCCGTGAGCAGTACGCGATATCCCTCCCGTACCACCTCTCGGATCGACTCGGTGTAAAGCTCCCATTCCATCGTCCCGCCTCCCTTCTTTTTTCAGTACAGTTTACGCAAATGCCCCCTCTTGGGTGAGCAGGGAGAGGGGGGAGCGAGGTGTTGTCTCTTTTTTTGAAAAAAGAACGATTTTTTTTGCAAAACCTCTCCACAAACCTCCATTTATGTGGTATAATGGAGGTAACGCAAGGAAAGGAGAGCGCCGCATGAAAAAAAGAACCACCCTGATCGCCGCCATTCTGCTTTGTTCCCTTTTGATCGGAAATCTGGCGGTGGTGATGATCTTTGGAAACGGAGGCTCGGAGATCTCCTTTTCGGGCGAGGCCGCCGTTTACTGCTCCGAGCTGGAAAAGCAGGGCTTCCCCGCCGACTATGCAACGTCCCTGACAAAGCTCCATCTTTTGCATCCCACGTGGGAGTTCGTTCCCTTGCAGATCACCGAAACCAACGAGCTCTACACATGGGGCTACGTGATCGAGCAGGAGACAAAGAATCCCGAAACCAATCTTTCTCCCTCGGGAGAGAGCTACATCGCCTACCGTCATCCCTTGAATTTTGAGCTTTACGATTCGGGCTACTATCAGGCATCAACGGGAACGGTCAAGTATTTCATGGACCCCCGTAATTTCCTCAACGAGGCCGATCTCTTTCAGTTCTACGATCTCTCCGCCTCGAAATCAGCCACCAAGGAGGCCGTGGACGCGATCCTTGTCGGCACGTTTATGGAAAACACCCTCCTGCAAAACGGAAAAAGCTATGCGGAGTACCTCTTGGAGGTTGGCGAGGAGGTGGGGATCGATCCCGTCTATCTTGCCGTTAAGCTCCGTCAGGAGCAGGGTGAAAAGGGGACGTCTGCCGTGATCTCCGGCACGTGCGGCTCGCTTTTGGTGCGCTACTACCTCGAACAGACCGAAAAGACCGAATCGGGACTGGACATCCTTCCCCCGAAGGAGCTTTTGAACACGAGCGATTTGAAGGCTCTCGACGGTCACTACAATCCCTTCAACATCGGCGCATCCGGCAAGGGTGTGTTTGCCATCTATCAGAACGCCATGGAGCGCGCGGTGACGGGAACCTCCGAAATGGCCTCGGCTTGGGGCGGTTCTCCCTCTTGGGATACCGATTGGAAGGGGATCTACGGCGGCGCGGTCTTTATCAAAAGCCGCTACATTGATCGCTTCCAGCCCACCATCTACCTGCAAAAGTTCAACGTGGACGGACGCGCGGGGGAGCGAAACTTCAAGAATCAATATATGCAGAACGTGGGCGGCGCGTTGAGTGAGGGACGCTCGTTCTTCCGCTCCTTTGCCACCAACGACACCCTTGATTCTCCCTGTCGCTTTCTGATCCCTGTTTACGATGAAATGCCCGCCGCTCCCTCCTCCGATCCTGCCAACGGCGCGTGTCCAGCCTATGCCGCCGCCACGCGTCGGTACACGAGCCTCTCGGTCTTGGATCATCCCATTCGTATCCGTAACGAAAACGAAGCAGTCTACGGTGAAATTTCCGTTCCCTTCGGCTCGGAGCTTCTGGTCTTGGGCGAATTCAGCCACAGCTACGGCATGGTCGGTCTGGAATACGCTTGGGACTTTGGAGAGTGGACAAGCTGCTCCGAGGACGGTTCCCTCTCGCTTTCCTTTTCCGAGAACCTTCCCTCCTATGGGGAGCATACACTGGTAGTGCGCGGAGAGGCCGCTTATGATGCCAACGATTCCGCCAAGCGCGTAAATCGCTCGATCCTGTGCGCGGTGTTGACGGTCACGGTCATGCCACCCCCCTCGGTGGAGCTGACGATCGAGGACGGTGAGGAAAAGACCGCGTCCATGCATTACATGGGCGATTCGATCACCCTTCCCCTTTGCCAAGACATGAATTTCGCCGGATGGGTCGGCTCGGACGGATCCTTTCTTCCCTCTGGCGCTGAGATCGTTTTGCAGGAGGATGTGACCTACACCTCCCTCCGCTTTACATACCAAGCCTTGGAGGGAGCCGCTCTCTCCACCGATCCCGGTGACCTGCATCTTCGCTTTTGCGCCGTGATACGGCAGGAGGATCTGGACGCCTTGGAAGAGGTCTGCGAGGTCGCTCCCTCCTTTGTGGGAGAGGTCTACCGCAACAACCGCTTGGATGCAGGCGACCATCGAACCGATGATCACGCCATCACCGCAACCGACGGAGGTGTTTGGCGTCGCGTGACGGTTTGCACCGAGGCTCTGTCAAAAAAAGAGATCGACGATCGCTTCTCGGCTGATTTTCGGTTGGTCGTGACCTACTCCGACGGCTCGACCCGCGCCCTCCGCGCCCAAGACTCCACGGCAACGCGCAGTGCCGCTCAGGTGGCTCTCGCCGCCTTGGCCGATCCGCTTGCCCCCTACACCAAGGACACCGTTTCCTTCTTGCAAACGGTCGTCTCCTAAATCTTTCACGATTCCATAAGGAAAGGATCAACCCTTCTATGAAAACTCTCGGCTATTACAACGGCAAGATCGACGAGCTGGATCGCATGAGCGTTCCCATGCTCGACCGAGCCTGCTATTTCGGAGACGGCATTTACGACGTGACCTACGCGCGAGGTGGGCGTATCTATGCCTTGGAGGAGCATCTGGATCAGTTCTTCCGCAGTGCGGAATTGATCCGCATGACCCCCAATATTGAAAAAGCAGAGCTTGCCGCGCTCCTTTCTGAGCTTGTTGGTCGCTTGGAGGATGACGAGCTTTGGGTCTATTTCCAAATGAGCCGCTCCACCGATCCGCGCGGTCACGCCTTCCCTCCCTCCCCCAAGCCGAACCTTTGGGTGATGATCCGTCCCGGTGCGATCCGCGATACCTACACGCCCATGCGGTGCATCACGATGGAGGACACCCGCTTTTCGCATTGTAACGTCAAATCCCTGAATCTGCTCCCCAACGTGCTTGCCAGCCAAGCCGCCGCCGAGGCAGGCGTGGACGAGTGCATCCTGCATCGCGAAGAGATCGTGACCGAATGCGCCCACTCCAATCTTTCGATCCTGAAAAACGGACGCCTGATCACCCATCCCGCGAACCAGCATATCTATGCCGGAACGGGACGCGCGCATCTGATGGCGGAATGTCGCCGTCAGGGAATTCCTGTGTTGGAGCAGACCTACACGCTGGCCGATCTGTGGGATGCCGACGAGGTGCTGGTGACCTCGGCCTCGGCTCTTTGCGTTCCCGTGATCGAGCTGGATCACCGTCCGATCGGCGGAAAAGCCCCCCACACCGTTCGCGCCTTGCAGGACGCGCTTCTGCGGGAATACTTGGGATGATCCGATCTTAACACAACCAAACCGGCCTTCGATGCCACGCATCGAAGGCCGGTTTCTTCTTTTAGTATTCTTCAAAGATCTGCAACAGGCGGTCGGCCGCCTCCTTTGTGTTCAATTTATCCACCGCAAAGGCGCGTCGGAGCAGGTCGGCAGGCAGGTACGGATCGTATTTTTCAAAGATCGGGATCTCGCTACTGCCCACCAAGCGTTCGCCGTCAAGCCCTGCCTTGGCAAGCCTTGCAAGCTCCTCCATGAGGGCATAGTCGCTTCCCTCGGACATCTTGAAGGTGATAAAATAGCATCCCTCATACTCAACGCCGTTGATGCCGAAGGTCTGTCTCTCTCCTTGCAAAAGACGGCGAACCGTTCGGAAGGAGCGCGTGCCGAGCCACGGGAACAGGCAATAGGAATATCCTCCCAGATGCACCAAGGAATGCGTCAGCATCCCCGTGTTTCGGGCGACGTGCCGCGCGACCTCGATCCTCTTTTGCGCGTTCGGCTTCAAATAAGGATAGACCGTATCCTCCTCCAAGACACGCTTCATGCGCTGAACGATCCGCGTATGCACCTCTCCGTAGTCCCCCGGCCACGAGACCTCCATTTTGCCCTCCACGCTCTTGACGTAGATCAGCTTGTGCTGAATATCCAACTCCTCCACCTCCCAGACACGCCCTGCCAGAGCAAAGCGATCTCCCACAGGAGGCGGGGTGGTGATGGTCGTCTTATCAGGCGATCCGCAACGAACGGTGTAATCCTCGGTATCCTTG
>JAZSKO010000214.1:0-2754 GCA_045534875.1 Eubacteriales bacterium
CCTTCTTTCCTAAGAAGGGGTCTCCCCTCCAAGGTCTTTCTCTCCCTATCTAACCCCGGTATGCCCAAAGCCACCGGCGCCGCGAGAGGTCTCGTCGAGCTCCTCGCAAGGGAGGAAGATGGCGTGGCAAACGGGAAGGAAGAAAAGCTGAGCGATGCGGTCACCGCGATGAATCGTGAAGGGGGCGTCACCGTGGTTGATAAGGCCCACGGAGATCTCGCCGCGGTAGTCGGAATCGATCACACCGATGCTGTTGGAGAGGGTGATGCCGCTTTTGACGCCAAGACCGCTCCGACCGGCAACGATGGCGACCACGTCACGCGTTTCGGGGGAGATCGCCACGCCCGTGGGGATCAGAGCGCGCTCGCCGGGAAGGAGACACAGCTCCGCACCCTCGTCGAGAGCGGCGCGCAGATCCACGGCGGCAGAGCCCTCGGTGGCGTAGACCGGAACCTCCATGCCACGGGACAGCTTGATTTTTACTTGCAGATCCATCGAACAAGCTCCCTTCGATCAGTGAATGGCGGTTCCCTCGGGGACGGAATCGTCCACGAAGATCACCTTACAGCCGCAGGCATTGTTGCTGGCGGCAAGAAGCATTCCCTGCGAATTGACGTTGCAGATACGGTTGGGCTTGAGGTTGGCAAGCACAATGATCTTGCGACCGATCAGATCCTCGGGCGCGTAATCGGACTTGATGGAGGACATGATCACGCGCTCGGAGAGTCCGTCGAACAGCGTGAGCTTGAGGCAGGAATGGGACTTGCGAACAGGCTCGGCCTTGAGGACCTTGCAAACGCGCAGATCGAGCTTGGCAAAGTCGTCGATCACCACCTGCTCCTTGATCGGCTCAACAGGGTCGGGCTCTCCGTGAACCGCCTCCTCAACGGTCTCTTCACAGCAGGATGCCTCTGCCGCCGCGTCGGCGGCCTTCTCCTCCTCGGTTTGCGGGTAGGAGAAATCGAGCAATCCCACATACTTGGCGGGATCAATGGCGTAGAGGAACAGATAGAGACGAGGACCTTGCTCCTTGTCGATGAGCAGCTTGTAAACGGTTTTGAAGAAAGCGCCCTGCACACCCTTGAGCTCCTTGCCCTCGCCAAGCTCGGGGTAGACCTGCTTGGGGATGCCGTAGAGCATGGTGTTCAGACCGTCCAGATCGTAGCCGCCCTTGGCAATGCCCTCGTGAAGCAGGGAAATGGTCTGTCTCTCCTGCGGATTGAGGGTCTCGTAGACCTCCCAGTTACGGGTGGCGCGCAGACGGTTGACCTGCTCGGGAGCGCACTGCTCGAGCCAATACTTCGCGCGATGGAGACGGTCGGCAAACTGCTCATAGGTGAAGGGCGTGCCGATCTTGGCAAACACGGTCTCCAGCATGGGAATGTTGAAGTCCACGATCGAGCCGAGCTGAACGAGCAGGCTCATGGGAACGGTTTGCAGATCGCGTCCCTCGATCTGACAGTTATACATGATCGCCTCAGCCGCCTCGGTAGCCTTGCCCGTACGGCAATCGGTGAGCATCTTGTCAAACTCAAAGTACTGACGCAAGATACCGTCGTCGAAGCAGATATCGAAGGCCTTGGTCGGCTCGGTCTTGGCGTAGAGCCAGAGCAGGACCTCGGGCTGGTAGAGCTTGAGCAGGGTGTCGGGGGTGAGGTTCAATCCCGACGAGCTGGACATCTTGCCCGTCATACCCTTGATGCCGATGAATTCGTATCCTTGGAACAGGGGCGCCTCAAATCCGAAGACCTCCTTGGAGATGATCTTGGAGTTGTTGTAGGAGCCTGTGGGCGCGGCGTGATCCTTTCCGCCCGGCTCAAAATCCACGCCCTCGTATCTCCAACGCATGGGCCAGTCGATCTTCCAGCCGAGCTTGCAGTTGAAGTCTTCCAGGAAATGGAAGTGTCCGCTATGACCGCAACGGCAGGTGTAGTCTGCCTCGGTGCAGTCCTCGGAAAGCGACGTGATGGTGGTGAAGTCGGTGTGGCAGGCAGGGCAGAAGATGCTCACGGGATAGTAAGCCGCCTTTTCCGCGTCATGCTCGGCGCGAAGCTGCTCGGGGGACTTGTCGGGATCCTTGGTCTTGAAGGAATCCAAGATCTCAAAGATCTCGCCTCTCTTTTGCAGAGACTCGATGATGTCCTTGGTGTATTTGCCCGAACGGTACATCTCGGCCTGATAGCGACAATCCAGCTCAATGCCGAAGGGCTTGATGCCATTGAGGAATTCTTCCTCAAAGTGCTGGGCGTAGTTGTCGTGACAGCCCCACGGATCGGGAATATCGACATAGGGACAGCCAATGTAGTGGTCGTAGCTGTCGCCCACCACCTCTTTGACGTTCGCAGGGATCTTACGGCAACGGTCGTATTCGTCCCAAGAAATCAGGAGCTTGGCCTTTTTGCCCATCTTCTGCAACGCCTTTACAACGAAAAACGGCGTGGCAATGTCACGGAAATTGCCAATGTGAACCGAGCCCGAGGGGCTGACACCCGCGGCACAAACGTATTCTTCCTTTTCGGGATTGCGCGCAATGATCCGTTGCGCGATTTCTTCCGACCAATGCATAAGCTATGACCTCTCTTTTGTGTATTCAACAGGATTTCATACCATTCTATCATATCTTTCCCAATTTGTCAAGGGATTTTTTGAGATAGGAAGACCTTGGGGAGGGGGAGCCCTTTTTCGGAAAAAAGGGCTCCCCCTCCCCAACCCCCTCCCTCTCCCAAAAACCTCAAAAAAGGAAATCCATCGTCT
>JAZSKO010000089.1:0-5956 GCA_045534875.1 Eubacteriales bacterium
CGAGGTGGCGGCATCGGGTCAGTCTCAGCTCGAGCCGCAGCTTGGCGAGGTGGTGCATATGGCGGATGCCACTATGATGATCAAGTACATCATCCACAACACCGCCCTCAAATACGGACAGTCGGCAACCTTCATGCCCAAGCCCATCTACGGCGAGGCAGGAAGCGGAATGCACGTGCATATGCTTCTGATGAAGGATGGAAAGCCGGTGTTCTCGGATGACAACGGATACGCGCACCTGAGCGAGACGGCGCACTACTTTATGGGAGGCCTTCTCAAGCACATCGCCTCTCTCTGCGCCCTCACCAATCCCAGCACCAACTCCTTCAAGAGACTGGTTCCCGGATTTGAAGCACCTGTGACGGTGGGATATGCCACCTCCAACCGTAGCGCGGTCATCCGCATCCCTGCCTACGCGAAGTCTCCGGACAAGCGTCGCTTTGAGTTGCGGAATCCCGACGCCACCTGCAATCCCTATTTCTGCTATGCGGCCATTCTGATGGCAGGACTGGACGGCGTGAAGAACAAGATCGACCCGCACGCAAACGGATGGGGCCCCTACGATGTGAACCTCTACCATCTGCCGGAGGAGGAGAAGGCGAAGCTGCAAGGGCTTCCCACCTCGCTGGACGAGGCGCTCGACGCATTGGAGAAGGATCACGATTACCTCACCGCAGGCGGCGTCTTCCCGGAGGAGCTGCTCAAGAACTTTATCAAGACCAAGAGAGAGGAATGCAGACAGCTTGCGGCGATCCCGCATCCTGCAGAGTACGACCGTTACTACAATCTGTAAAAACAAACGAGCAGGGCGTGTCAAGGACACGCCCTGCTTTTGCTATGTTCGCACGAACCCCGTGGTTAAAGTTTTGATCAAACTTTTTCAAAAGTTTGCGGGGTGGAGGGGCGGAGCCCTCCTCGCCCTCCGCAGAGGGCGAAATAACCCTTGGCGTTTCTTTTTGCTAACGCAAATTCGCGTAGCGATTTGCGGCGAGCTTGCGAGCCTCTTTTCATTTGCGCCTCTGGTGTCAAAGAAAAAGTGGCTAAGAAATCTGATTTTGTAAACGAGGTGCGCTGTTTGGAACGGTGCAAAATTCCTTTTTGTTGGAATTGCTCAAATTGTCCTCCTTCTTTTGTTTGAATCGCTGAAAAGCACCGAAAACGGTTGACGTATCCTTCCAAGAATGGTATAATTCAGAAAAGGATACGTTGCCCTTTGTCGTATCGTATAAAAAAGGAGAAAAACCAATGAAAAAATGGAAAATGATCGTTGGCGAGCCTCAGCTCGTGGTGGATTCCGGCTATACCTATGAGGAGATCGGTTGGGGTCCCTATCAGTTCCCCCTCGTGCTTCGTACCGCAGACGGCGGCATCTACGCCTCTTGGAGTATGCATCACGATAAGCTCATCAATGATAAGCCTCTCGACGGACCGCGCGACGCCGTCTCCTATGACGGTGGCGACACTTGGGTCGCGCCCGCTCCCCAAGGTACTCTGCCGATCTCCAACGTCCCCATGAAGGATGGATTCTATCTTTCGGGAGTCGGTGGCAGAGGCTATTTTGAGGTCGATTGGATCGGCAAGTACCCCCAGAATCGCTATGAGGGCGTTCCCACCTACAACAACAACGGCTACCTCGGCTACCTCTATACCATGGAGGGAATCGCAGAGTATCCCAACGATATCGTGGTCACCAAGATCAACCCGACCACGGGTGAGCGTCAGACGATCCAAGGGAAGGTGAACTGGAAGAACGGACCGATGGATGTCTTCGAGAACGAGGGCAAGCAGTACATCACCCCCTTTTCCGTGTTGTTCGGTCTGCAAAACGGCGCGGTCATCAAGAAGGGCGATTCGCTCTTTATCTGCCTCTACGGACGCGGTGGAAACTGCGAGACCGGCAAGGCGCACAAGTACAGCCACATTTTCAGCTGCTTCGTATTCCGCTCGGACGATGACGGTGTGACGTGGGACTTCCTCTCGCAGGTTGACATGAACGACGAAGCCTACGAGCGCGCAAACCACAACTATCCCGGTCAGACGGTTACCACCGAGGGCTTCTGCGAGCCGATGATGACAGTGCTTCCGAACGGCGATTTCGCCATGATCATGAGAACGGGAAGCAACATGCCGTCCTACATCACCTATTCGAGCGACGAGGGCAAGACGTGGAGCAAGCCCGAGTGGTTTGACAAGGTGGGCGTGATGCCGAAGCTGCTCACGTTGGGCTGTGGAGCAACGGTTGCGACCTATGGACGTCCCGGATTGTATGTCCGCGCAACGGGCGACCCCACGGGACGAGAGTGGGAGGCACCGGTACAGATCGAGCTTTCCAAGGACGAGGCGACGGGCAAATCGGGCTCCTGCTTCTACGCGAGACTGATTGCGTTGGATGATACCTCTTGTCTGTTGTACTATTCGGACTTCTACCATCCGAACGGAGAGGGCAAGAGCACGAAGGTTATGCAAGCGAGAAAGATCACGCTGGTGCAGGACGAGGAATAAGAGAATAACAAAGGAATCCCCCAAGCGGCGAGAGCCGCTTGGGGGATTCTTGCTATGTTCGCGCGAACTCCTATTGAAAGGTTTAACCGCCATGTTCGCACGAACCCGCAGAGAAAGTTTCGGTCAAGCCTTTCTCAAAGGCTTGCGGGGTGGAGGGGCGGAGCCCTCCTCGCCCGTCGCAACGGGCGAAATAACCCTTGGCGTTTTCTTTGTGAGCAAACTCGCGAAGCGATTTGCAATGAGCGCGAAGCGCGAATTTCCTTTCATTTTGCGCCGACGGTGTCAAAAGAAAGTGGCCGAGGGGTTTCATGTTGTTAAAAACAGAACAGATTTTTACAAAATCAAATCCCTTAGTCGCTTTTTCTTTTGACCATGTAGGAGCAAAAGAAAAAGCTCCAAAAAGAAAAGCGCCGTTAGGGGAATTTCGCCCTCTGCGGAGGGCGAGGAGGGCTCCGCCCCTCCACCCCGCAAACTTTTGAAAAAGTTTGATCAAAACTTTCAACAGGGGTTCATGCGAACAGGGAGGGTTGAGGGTTAGTCATCCGTTCCCAGCAACAGCTTCGCGAGGATCTCGCTCCGCATTCCGCTGATGTATCCCTCTGTCTTGCTCTCCCGTATCTCTCTCTCCGCTTCCGCCATCGTCTTTCCCGTCAGTCGGTTTTCCAGCTCCTCGATGGGGAGATGCCCGAAAAAGTCGCCTCGGATGCAGACTTTCCGTATCCTCTCTCCATCCATGTCCAAGCATACCTCCACCGTTCCAAACGGGTAGCGTCTTTGCCTTGTGACCGTGTAGCTCGACAACAGCTCTCTTTTGGGAAAGAGCCACTCTTGGGAGCGGTTTCGCTCATACAGTCGCTCGATCTCGGCATCCTTCAAAAGCTCGATCTCCTCCGCGCCGTACCGCTCCTTCCAAAACGCCCCGATTCTCCGCGAAAGCGTGTCCACATCCGCAATGCTCGGCAAAAGGGGACGCAGGTTCGTCACCCTCGCCCTTACCGATGGGATCGCCTTGCTTGCCAGCTTGTCGGCGTTCACCCTGAGTACGCGAGAAAGCATTTCTAAGTCACTGTCAAACAGAAGCGTCCCGTGGTGCAAGACGCGCCCGTTCGCGGTGTGTTGTGCGCTTCCCGAGATCTTTTTGCCGTCCACCTCCAGATCGTTCCGTCCCGACAGGACCGCCCTCACGCCAAGCGCTTGCAGGGCGTCGCGCATGGGCTTGGTGAAGGTGTCAAAATCCGTCCCCGATTGCGCGCTCTGCGGAGCAAGGAAGGAATAGTTGAGGTTTCCCGCGTCATGGTAGACCGCGCCCCCTCCCGTGATCCGACGCGCCACGGCAATGCCGTTTTCCCTCGCATAGGCAAGGTCAAGCTCGGCATAGGCGTTCTGGTTTCGTCCGATCACCACGGTCGGATCGTTCTGCCACAAAAGCAGGATGCTCTCATTCGCGCACCGAAAGAGGAATTCCTCCACGGCCAAATTCCAATATGGATTGCGTGTTTCCAATCGTAATAGCTTCATATCCTTGTAAAAGAGAGGACGGTACGTCAGGAATTCCCCTGACGTACCGTCTTGTTGGTTGATGAAAGGGGATCAGAGACCCATCTTTGCCCGCTCCACCTTTTCAATATCGGTGAAGTTGTTGGTGGGAACGTGTCCGGGCAGGGGCATGATCTTTTCGTGCAGAGCGTCGATGATCCACTCAGGCTGCGGGAAGAAGCTCTTTTCCAGCTCGAAGGCAGGCGTGATCCAGTTGCGAGAGCCAACCACCACGGCAGGGCCGTCGAGGTAATCGAAGCACATCTCGGTGATGTTGGATGCCATATCGCGCATGACCGAGTTACGCTCGCAGGCATCGCCCACAAGCAGGATCTTTCCGGTCTTCTTGACCGACTCGATCACCTTCTCATAGTTGAAGGGAACGATGGAGCGCGCGTCGATGATCTCTGCCGAAACACCGTACTTCTCCTCCAAGATCTTGGCGGCCTCAAGGGCTCTGTAAAGCACTGCGCCGATGGTGAGGATGGTCACGTCCTTACCCTCGCGCTTGATGTCGGGCTCGCCCATGGGGATCGCAAAGTGACCCGTGGGAACGCCGTCCTTTTGGAACTGCTCGCCGATACCGTAGATGCGCTGGGACTCAAAGAAGACCACAGGGTCGGTTCCGTCGAGAGCCGAGGTCATCAGACCCTTGGCGTCGGTGGGAGTTGCGGGGAAGACCACCTTCAAGCCCGGGATGTGGGCGCAGAGAGCGGTCCAATCCTGCGAGTGCTGTGCGCCGTACTTCGATCCGACCGACACGCGAAGCACGATCGGCATTTTCAGAATACCTGCCGACATAGCCTGCCATTTTGCCATCTGGTTGAAGATCTCGTCGCCTGCACAGCCGATGAAGTCGGCGTACATCAATTCCACGATCGCGCGACCGCCGCACATAGCATATCCAACGGCCGATCCGACGATGCCAGACTCGGAAATGGGAGAGTTGAAGAAGCGATGGTAGGGAACGGCCTCGGTCATCTTCTTATATACACCGAAAGCGCCGCCCCAGTCGCGGTTATCCTCACCGTAGGCGATGAGGGTAGCATCCTCATAGAACTTGTCGATGATCGGCTCAAACAGACCGTCGCAGATGTTGTACATCTTCATCTTGGAGACAGGCTTGCCTGCGGCATCGGTTGCGGTGCGCACCTTGCCTGCGATCTCCTTGACGCGCGGGCAATCCTCCTTGGGCAGGAGCATCTCGGCCTCGCGAGTGGGGTCCATGCTCGGAACGGTCTGGTTGGAGAACATGATCGAGGAGATGGCATCGGGCTCGCGAACAAGATCCATACGGGGAGAGATCTCGTCGTTGATCGCCAGCTTCATGATCTCGGTCATGCGATTGGTGATCTCTTCGTGCAGAGCGGCAAACTCGGCCTCGGTTGCAACGCCGCCGAGGATGAGCTTGGTCTTGAAGGCAAGGATCGGATCGGCCGCCTTCCAAGCGTCGATCTCCTCTTGGGTACGGTAGGTGGAGGAGTCGGAGGGGGAGTGACCCGACACACGGTAGGTCACAACGTCGAGGAGTGCCGGACCCTTGCCCTCGAGCAACAGCTTCTTCTTGCGCGTGACGGCGTCGATCACAGCCAAGGGATCGTATCCGTTGACGCGCTCTGCGTGCATCTGGCTCGGATTGAAGCCTGCACCCAGACGAGCCGCCATGTCAAAGCCCATGGTCTCGCCGCGGGTCTGACCGCCCATTCCGTAATGGTTGTTGAAGATGTTGAACAAAATCGGCATACCGCCGTCCTCGAATCTGCCGTCCATACCCCAGAGCTTGGTGATCTGATCCATGGAGGCGAAGTTGAGAGCCTCAAGAACAGGACCTCTTCCGGTCGCGCCGTCTCCGCAGTTGGAGATGATGATACCGGGCTTGTGGTTGGATCTCTTATAGAGAGCCGCGCCGAGCGCGATG
>JAZSKO010000026.1:0-22251 GCA_045534875.1 Eubacteriales bacterium
GCTACGATCCGACTTGGTCCTTCAAGCCCATCCGCCCGCGACGGATGGCGCGGCTGACTGCCTCCACCGCCTCGTCCTGCCCGATCACGCGACCGCGGAGCAATTCGGAGAGCTTGAGGAGCTTTTCGCTTTCCTCCTCCAAGAGACGGTTGACGGGAATGCCTGTCCACTGCGTGACCACGTCGGCAATGTCGGCGGCCTTGACCTGAAGCTGATCCGTGTCGTTGCTGCGCGCCCATTCGGTCTTCTTGCGCTCATATTCCTCACGAAGCGTTTGCTCCTCGTCGCGGAGGCGTGCTGCGGCCTCGAAATCCTGCGAGGAGATGGCCTCCTCCTTGTCGTGGGAAAGCTCCTCGATGCGCGATTCCATCTCTTTGAGATCGTCGGGGGAGGTGTGTGCCGAGATACGCAGACGCGACGCCGCCTCGTCGATCAGGTCGATGGCCTTGTCGGGAAGGAACCGGTCGGCAATGTAGCGAACCGAGAGGTTCACGGCGGCTTCAAGCGCCTCATCGGAGATCTTGAGCTTGTGGTGCGCCTCGTATTTGTCGCGCAGACCGCGCAGGATCAGGACAGCCTCCTCGCGGCTCGGCTCACCCACCGTCACCGATTGGAAGCGACGCTCCAAGGCCGAATCCTTTTCGATGTGCTTGCGGTATTCGGTGATGGTGGTCGCACCGATGACCTGCATCTCGCCACGGGCAAGCGCGGGCTTGATGATGTTGGCGGCGTCGATCGCTCCCTCGGCGGCACCTGCACCGATGATGGTGTGGATCTCATCAATAAAGAGGATGATGTTGGAGTCCTTCTGAACCTCCTCCATCACGTTCTTGAAGCGTTCCTCAAACTCACCGCGGTACTTCGCTCCTGCGAGCATGGCGGCAATGTCGAGGGTGACGATCACCTTCTCACGGAGATTTTCGGGGACCTTTCCCGAGACGATCCTCTGAGCCAAGCCCTCCACCACCGCCGTTTTACCAACGCCCGGCTCTCCGATGAGGCAGGGGTTGTTCTTGGTGCGACGGGAAAGGATCTGGATCACGCGTTCGGTCTCGGTATCACGACCGATGATGGGGTCGATGTGTCCTGCCTGTGCCATGCCGGTCAGGTCACGCCCGAAGCTTTTGAGGGTAGGGGCGTTCTCCAAGGCATCGCGCGTGGGGCTCGGTCTCGATCCGTGGGACGCGCCTCCGCCCGAGAAGGGGTTGCTTTTGTTGTTGCTGTTGGATTCGTTGTCGTTGATGCCGTTGTTCAAAAAGCCGATCACCTCTTGACGAAGATCGTTGATCGAAACGCCCAGATTCTCCAAGATCCGAACGGCAACGCAATCCCGCTCGTCGAGCAGAGCGAGAAGAAGATGCTCCGTGCCGATATAATTCTGTCCGTGCCGTTGCGATTGGAGCAGGGAATTTTCAATGATATTCTTGGTGCGAGGGGTGATATCCGAGGTCGAGATATCGCTGGGAGAGCCTTCCCCCGCGATGCGAATGACCTCTCTCTGTACCGCCTCGGCACTGGCGCCCTTTTCGTTGAGATAGTGGGCGGCCACGCCGGAATCCTCATTCAAAAGACCCAAGAGAAGATGCTCCGAGCCAATGTAGGTATGTCCCAGCTCGGATGCGATCTGCATGGAGAGATTGAGACATTTTTGCGCTTTTCTGGTAAAACGATTTGCCATAATGTGATCACCTGCTTTTTGAAGATTTGGTTGATGGATCGCTGACGAAGGAAGGGGCAAGCCCTTTTCATTCCGATCGGCGAGTGATTACTTACGAAAGTCCTGCTGGGGTGGGGTGAGCGTGCTTTGGATACGTTGCGCGCGGAGACGGTCACGCGCCGCCTCACTCTTGGGGGTGTTTTCGGAGGAGAGCGTCAGGGTGGCGGGCATGACCTCCACCAAAAGGCTTCCGAGCTGTTCATAGGAGATATCCTTGACCACGCCCAGAGCGATGCCGAAGCGTACCTCGGCGAAGAGCTTGATGAATTCCTCCGACGTCATGCGGTAGGCGTAGCGAAGGATTCCCTCGGCGCGCAGGATGCTGTCGGTCAGACGCTCCAAGGGCTCACCCGAGATGCTTTTTCGCACCCGTCTCTCACTTTCCGTGATCTGCGAGATCGCCTCGCTCAGCTTTTTCAGAGTCTCCTCCTCGGTAAGACCAAGGGTGATCTGATTGGAGATCTGGTACATGCATCCCGATGCGCCGCTCCCCTCGCCGAACAGTCCCCTGACCGTCAGCCCCAGCTTGGAGAGCTGAGAGGCGAGAGATTCCATATAGCCGCTCCTTGTCAGGGCAGGGAGGAACATCATCACCGAGGCGCGCATGCCGGTTCCCAGATTGGTGGGGCAATGCGTCAGATACCCAAGACGCTCGCTGTACGCGAAGTCGAAATCCTCGTCCAAGCGCTTTTCGGCGCGGGAGGCATTCTTGTAGGCCTCCTCTAAGGCAAGCCCCGGAAGGATGCTCTGGATGCGAAGATGATCCTCCTCGCAGACCATGATCGCCAGCCCTCCGTTTTCCTGTAAAAGGAGCGCGTGGGGGGATTCCTTGGTGGCGAATTCGGGGCTGACGTAATGACGCTCTACGTAAGAGGTCGCCATAATGGGGGAGATGTCGGCAAAGCTGATCTTGCGGAAGCCTGCCGGCTCTAAGGGCGCGCTGACCTTTTCGATGATCTCGTTCGCGCCTGCGGCATCCAGCTTGGATGCGAAGGGATAGCCGTTGATGTTTCTTGCCAGACGAACACGTGAGCTGATCACGGTGTCGGCGTCTTTTCCTACTGTATTATACCAAGACATATTCAGGCATCCTCCCTTCCGTCGGTCTGCTCCATGGAGCGGATCTCGTCACGCAGGGTGGCCGCGCGCTCATAGTCCTCGGCAGAGATCGCCGCTTGCAGCTCCTTCTTTTTCTTTTTCAGAAGCTCGTCCCGCTCGCGTTTCGCGCGGTGACGGGAGGGAACACAGCCCGTGTGCGTGGTGGTCCCGTGAACCGATTGGATCAGGGGAGCCAGCTCGTCCTCAAAGACCGTGTAGCATTCGGGACAGCCTACGCGACCGCTTTTGGTGATAGAGGCGTAATCCGAGCCGCAGGAGGGACATTTCCGTTCGGGACGCAGAGCCTTTTGCGGCGTGACGCCGAAAAAGCCCGAGAAGAGCGGATCGTGAAGCTCCGAGAAGGGATCGGCAAAGCTACCGAGCATAGATGTAATATCCTGCAATTCTCCCTTCTCACGCAGTCGGGCGGCGCACTCGCCGCACAGGGAATAGGAACGGATCTTTCCGTTCATGTTTTCGTTGTAAAAGACCGTTGCGGTCCTTTTCTTGCATTTTTCACACAACATTCCAATCATCCTTTCCGCTTACCGAAATGTGTTGTTCGGTAGCCTTTTGTGATAGTATAGCGCATTTTGCATGAAAAATCTGTCGGAATATCTGTTGAAATTCCAAAAATTGGAATTTTTTTGTTTTTTTGCACGGAAAGGCAAAAGGGAAGAGCAGACAGGCGGCAGACGTGACGTATCCTATGAGAAGATCACACGCGCATGAGAGATAGGATCATCTGCTTGAAGATCGAGGCGCGCAGGATCTTTCGGTCGGCGGGATCAAGAGGGGAGAGAGCCGCGCTCGAAAGAGCCGATTTGGCAAGAAGCGCGTCCTTTTCGGAGATCACGCCGGCGTCGGTGAGATTGAGCAGGTAGGCGTTCGCCTCGCCCTCCTCAATCGAATCTCCGATCGAGCAGAAGAAATGCATCAGATATTCGCTTTGCGTCATCTGCTTGCGAATGATGCGAATGCAGCCGCCACCGCCTCGACGCGATTCGATCACATATCCTCTTTCGGGGGTAAAACGCGAGGAAATGACATAGCTGATCTGGCTGGGAACGCATCCCAAGCGGCTCGCCATCTCGTTTCGTTGCAGCTCCAAAATGCCGTTTTGCTCGTTCAGCATCTCCTCGATCATGCGAGCAATGGAATCGGTAAGCATAAGCACCCTCCAAACATGGTTTTCATTCGTACGCCAATAGTGTACCACGAAAGTCAAAGAAAGTCAAAGTCAAAGAAAGTCAAAGACGGATGGAGAAAGTCGATCTCGGCCGATTATCACGGAAAAACATCTCTTTTTCTCCTTTTTTCGCGTTTTTTTAGAATTGCAAAAAAACAGAAAGGAATTGGCCCTTTTTTTCTCATTTGTCATAAAAAAGAAAAAAGTTGCACTCTTTTCGTGGGAATGCGTGGCTTTTCGCAGGAAACACTTGACAAAGAGAGGAAAAGATGATATACTAACTGTGTATGTGTTATGATATATTATAAAGATGTAAATGGATGAGAAAAGCGAGGATACGATCTTGTCACCGAAAATGAAAAAATGCATCATGATTCCCGTTGGTGTCGCTTGTCTTCTTTTGAGCGCTTTGGTGGGGGTCTACCTGTTCCAAATAAATGCGTGGAAGGAAAACCTTCTGTATGTTCTTCTTGCCTTCCTGGTGCCGTTCTCGATCGTGTGGTTCACCGTGGAATGGCTGAGCGACCGAGAGGGCTTTCAAAAGATGTTCTCCTCCATGAAGAAGTATCGCTTCCTCTTGGTGGATCTGGTGTCCCGAGAGCTGAAAACCAAGTACCGTCGGTCGGTGCTGGGCATTCTGTGGAGCGTGTTGAACCCGCTTCTGATGATGCTGGTGCTCACGGCTGTCTTCTCCAACGTCTTCCGCTTTCATATCGAGGACTTCCCGGTGTACTATCTGACGGGTTATATCCTGTTCAACTTCGTTTCCGAGTCCACCAATTTCTCCATGACCTCGATTCTGGGCGCGGCAGGATTGATCAAAAAGGTCTACATCCCCAAGCTGGTCTTCCCCTTGGAGAAGTGCATCTTTGCCTTGGTGAACTTTTTGTTCTCTCTGATCGCGGCGGTGGTCGTGTTCCTCATCATGGGAGTGGATCCGAGCTGGACACAGCTTTTGTTCTTCGTTCCGATCCTGTACTTGTTCGTATTCAGCTTTGGATTCAGCCTGATCTTAGCAACGCTCAACACCTTCTTCCGCGACGTTGGATATCTCTATAACGTGCTTTTGACGGTTTGGATGTACCTCACCCCCATCATCTATCCCTTCGACGCGTTGCCCGAATGGATGCAGATCATCGTGCGGATCAATCCGCTTTACCATTACGTGGAGTATTTCCGAAACGTGACGCTGTACGGAGTTCTTCCGTCGCTCACCGATAACCTGATCTGCATTGCCTACGCCGTTGTCTTTTTGCTTCTCGGCGTGGGGATCTTCCGCAAGAATCAGAGCAAGTTCATCTTTTACGTGTAAGAGAGGGGAGAGCCTTGGAAAATCGAATCGTTGTAGATGTAGACCGCGTGACCATGCGGTTCAATATGCCGAAGGAAAAGGTCGACAACATCAAGGAGTATCTGATCAAGGTCATCAAGCACCAGATCCGCTTTGAGGAGTTTGTGGCGCTTTCCAACATCTCCCTTCAGGTTCGGAGCGGAGAGGTGGTTGGGATCGTCGGACTGAACGGATCGGGCAAGAGCACGCTTTTGAAGCTGATCGCAGGCATTTTGGAGCCGAGTGAGGGACACGTTACCACCACGGGAACGATCTCTCCCATGATCGAGCTTGGCGCGGGCTTTGACTTTGAGCTTACCGCCAAGGAAAATATTTTTCTGAATTGCTCGGTGCTGGGCTTCCGCCGCGATTTCGTGAAGGAAAAGTACGATGAGATCATCGACTTTGCCGAGCTGAGAGACTTCGAGAATGTTGCCATCAAGAATTTTTCGTCGGGTATGATCGCGCGCTTGGGCTTTGCCATCGCGACCCTCGTCAAGCCGGATATTTTGATCGTGGACGAGATCTTGGCCGTGGGTGATTTCCTGTTCCAGCAGAAATGCGAAAAGCGCATCAGTGAGCTGATGAACGGAGGTACGACGGTGCTGATCGTGTCGCACTCCATTGAGCAGATCGAGCGGCTCTGCACGCGCGTGGTCTGGTTGAAGAACGGCGTTACCGTCATGGATGGCTCCACCGCAGAGGTCTGTGAGGAATACAAAAAAACGGAGAGATAATATGGCAGATAGAAACCGAGAGAACCAGCCTTTTTCCGAAAATTCCCGACAAGGAACGGATGCACCCTCTGTGGAGTGGTATCGAGAGCAGTATTACGAGCTGGTGCTTCGCAATCGGGAATTGCTGGTTGAAAACAAAGAATTGCAGGACAAATGGGACGTGCTCTCCCATTCCCGTTATTGGAGAATCACCAAGCCCCTCCGCGCAACCTCAGATCTGATCAAGAAGGGGCTTCGCAAGAGCGGTCTGACAAGAAAGATCAAGGGGGGACTCCAACGGTGCAAGAACGGAATGGGCCGCATCGCTCGCCGTTTGCTCGGAAGAAAGGAAACTGCAACCTCCAAGGAGCTGGAACCCCTGTGTCGCGAGCAGAGAGCGAATCCGCTGCCCACGAAGCTGCGGTTCAGCATCTTAGTGCCGCTTTATAACACCGAGGATGCCTACCTGCGCGAGATGATCCAATCGGTGCAGGCGCAGACCTACCCCGAGTGGGAGCTTTGTCTGGCAGACGGAAGCGACGAGGCGCACGCCTATGTGGAGACCACGGTCAAAGAGCTTGCCGAAAGCGATCCTCGTATTCGCTATATGCGCTTGCAGGAGAACCGAGGCATTTCGGAGAACACGAACGCCTGCGCCCAAATGGCCACGGGCGATTACCTCGGCTTCCTCGATCACGACGATCTCTTGTCTCCCGTCGCGCTCTACTTTAACGCGGCGGCGATCTTGGAGACCGAGGCCGACGTGCTCTATTCGGACGAGGATCACCTCTCGCTTCAAGGAAAGCATTGCTTCCCGTTCCGCAAGCCGGATTGGTCGCAGGATCTGTTGTATAGCCAGATGTACGTCTGCCACTTTACCACGGTGCGACGTGCCTTGTTTGAGGAGCTCGGCGGCTTTCGGAGCGAGTTCGACGGCAGTCAGGACTATGACCTGATGCTTCGTCTCTCCGAGAAGACCGACAGGATCGCGCACATTCCTGCTATTCTCTATACGTGGCGTGAGTGCGCCACCTCCACGGCGGCAAACGCCGACGCAAAGCCCTACGCCCATGAGGCGGGAAGGCGGGCGTTGGAGGATCACTTAAAACGGAAATACGGAGACCAAGCCGAGGCGCGGGACGGAGAATATACCTTCGTCTTTGACGCGCGCTTTGGTCTTGCAATGGATCAGCCGCTCGTCACGGTCATCATTCCCATGAAGGATCATGCCGACGTCACGAACCGATGCATTGAAAGTATCCTTACCAAGACCGCGTATCAAAACTATGAGCTTTTGATCCTGAATAACCGCTCGGAGAAGCCGGAGACGGCTGAGTGGCTCAAAGAGATTTCGACGCGCGATCCCCGTATTCGCGTGTTGGATGCGGATATGGAATTCAACTGGTCGAAGATCAACAACTTCGGTATCTACAACGGGCTTGGAGAGGTCTTTGTCCTGCTCAATAACGACACCGAGGTCATCTCCGCGGATTGGATGGAGCGCTTGGCAGAGAATGCTCTGCGCCCCGACATCGGCGTGGTGGGAGGACTGCTTCTGTATGAGGACGGAACCATCCAGCACGCAGGCGTGGTGGTTGGTATGAGTGGTACGGCCGATCATGTCTTCAAGGGAATGAAGCCCGAGCATTTCGGCTCGCCCTTCGTCTCTCCCATGGTCAGCCGAAACGTCTTGGCTGTCACGGGTGCGTGCATGGCGGTCTCGCGGAAAACACTGCGTAAGATCGGTCTGCTCGACGAATCCTTCATCATCTGCGGAAGCGATGTGGAGCTTTGCATCCGCGCCTACGAGATGGGCTATCGCAACCGCTACGATGTGGGCGTGCGGCTCTATCATCTGGAATCCAAGAGCCGCGATTCCTATATCCCGCCCGAGGATTTTCGATACTCCAATTTCCATTATCAGCCCTATTACGAGTATGGAGATCCCTATTTCAACATCAATCTGAACATCCATTCGGTTGTTCCGCAGGAGAGGACAGTACCCATGAACACCCTTCGTTTCAAAAATCTCATCAAGCGCTTTCCGCCTGCCGTGGCTCTGTGGAGACGGATCAAAAAGGATCTCATTCCCACCACCGAGGGCGGCGGTATCCCCGAGATCGGAGCCGTTACGCCTCGCGTCGATCCCTGCGACGACGGAGAGCTTCGTCTGAATCTGCTCTCTCCCTCCGTAGACACGGCGCACGTCTTTGGCGGCATTTCAACGGCGATCCGCTTCTTTGAGGAATTGAGAGCGGCGCTTGGCTGTAAGGCTCGTATTTTGGTCACCGACACCGCCATCATCGAGAATTCCTCGGTGCTTTCCAAGGAGTACACGGTGGTTTCCTCCCAGACCGATTCGGATGCGCCTGTGCAGGCGGTCTCGATCTGTGACCGTCACGGCAAGACGGTTCCCGTTCGCAAAAAGGATGTCTTCCTTGCCACCGCGTGGTGGACGGCCTATACCTTCCGCGACGTGATCGCATGGCAAAAGAGCGAGCTTCATTCCGAGATGCCCCTGCTTTATATGGTGCAGGACTATGAGCCGGGCTTCTATCCGTGGTCCACGCGCTATATGCTGGCGGACAGCACCTATCGCTTGGATATCCCCACCTACGCCGTGATCAATTCCAACATTCTCAGAGAGTTCATGGAGCAGAACGGCTATCGGTTTGCCAAGTCGTGGAGCTTTGATCCCGTTCTGAACGATAAGCTCGCCGCCTTTTTGCCGAAGGACGGAGAGACCGTGGAAAAGAAGAAGCAGATCTTGGTCTACGGTCGCCCCTCGATCGACCGCAACGCCTTTGCGTTGGTGGTGGAATCCTTGAAGGCGTGGGCAGAGCAGATGCCGAATGCCGAGGAATGGGCGATCTATTCGGCAGGGGAGGCGCACAATCCCGTGGAGCTTGGAAACGGATGTGTGTTGCGCTCCTTGGGCAAACTCACCTTGGAGGGCTACGCCAAGCAGATGCTGGATACGCACGCGGGACTTTCCCTGATGGTATCGCCGCACCCCAGCTATCCGCCTCTGGAAATGTCTACCTTCGGTGTGAAAACGGTCACCAATCGCTATGCCAATAAGGATCTGACGGGATTCAATGACAACCTCATCAGCGTCCCGGATTGCTCGCCGAGAGTGATCGCAGAGCAGCTTTGCGAGATCTGCAAGTCCTACACGGGCGAGGGGGCGATCGCGGCAGGCTCGGATTACGCCAAGGGCGGCCGTGTGTTCGGTAGCATTGCCGAGGAGCTGGCAGAGACCCTACGCGGTCTTTAAGAACTCCCCTTGATCGGTCGACGGCGCGAAAAACGCCGTCGAGGACGGTCAAAAAGCATGGAAAATACAAGAAAGTAAAAGAAAAGGATACCGGTGATGAAAACGCTCCTGACCTTTCTGAAAACAAACAAAAAGATCTGCTTTGCAGTGCTTTCTGTGGTGCTGGCACTTCTGTTCGTCTCCCTACTGACGGTCAATGCAAGACAGGCTTTGCTTAGCACACATACCGTTGATCGGGATACTCTTTGCACCGATACTCACGCGGGCTATGAGACGAAAATTGACGAGGAGGGAGTGCTTTGGCTGATCCCCAGCGGTGACGATCCTCAGCTCTACGTTCCCATGGGCGACGGGTTGACCTTCAATAAGGTGACGATCCGGTTCGCCAAGCCTGCCGAGGAGCCGGTTCATGTACAGCTCTATTACGCCGATAACGGCGGTGGCTTGGCTGAGAAGCATTCCTATCACGCCACGTTGAACAAGGGAGAGGATTTCGTTTCGGTCTTTCTTCCCGAACGAAATTACACTACCTTCCGCATTGACATGAACGGACAGGTCGCCCCCGCTTCGCTTCTCTTGGAGTCGGTCCTGCGGGAGCGGTATTACACGGTGAATTGGCTCACGCTGATTCTGTTCGTTGTGATCGTTACGCTTCTGGCGGTCTTTAACCGTCGGATCGGATATTTCACCTTTGTAAAGGAATTTTTTCTCACGCGTATCGCGACCTATAAGGAAGTAAGAGATACGTCGGGACGCGGAAAGGCGATCCTCTACGCCGTGATGTGGATCGCGATCGCTGTCTACGTCAGCGCGTTGACGATTTTTCTTTTGTTGAGCCATACCTCGGTGCTTGCGATCTATGTCATGTTCGCCTTGGCCGCCGTGGCGGTATTGCTCCGCATCCTTTGGGTATGCGTCAGCGGCAGAGGCGCCGAGCCTGCCAAGCTCTTTCTGATCGTGGCGATCTTGGTCGGATTTTTGTTCGCCTACTGTCTCCCCATCACATCGGGGGTGTCTTGGGACGATCAGATCCACTATCAAAGAGCCGACAACATCAGCCGCCTTCTGTTCGGTCACAAATCCAATCTGGCTGACTACGACCAAGCCATCTTCCTGTTCCTCGCGTCTGCCAACTTCGAGGATTTTGACGGCGTGAACATGAATATCTTAGTCGACTCCCAGATCCCAACGGGACAGGGAGGGGGACTGGTCAACTTCTACACGCACATCTCCTATTTCCACATGGCGCTGATCATCGCCTTCAACGATTGGTTCGGGATCGATTTCATCCTGCAAATGATCCTGATCAAGATGGCGAACGTGCTGATCTACGCAAGCGTCCTCTATTTCGGCATTCGCAAGCTGAAAAGCGGCGCATATCTGATGTCGGTGATCTGTTTGTTACCCACCGCGCTCTTTATGGCGAGCACCATGACCTACGACTGGTGGGTCACGGCCTTCCTTGGCTATGCCGCGGCGACCTATGTGTCTGAGCTACAAAGCCCCGAACGTCCCATCACATGGCAGACCACGGTAAAAATGCTGGCGGCTATTCTGGTGGGATGCGGTCCGAAGGCGGTCTATTTCGTCCTGTTCTTCCCGATCTTGTTCCTCGGAAAGCATAAATTCACCTCCAAAAAGCACCGTCGCGGCTATGTGCTGGCGTGCTTGCTGGTTTTGGCGATCATCTTTTTGTCCTTCGTGCTTCCGTTCTTTGTGAACGTGGGAAGCCAGACCGATACCCGAGGCGGTGAGGACGTAAACTCGGGAGAGCAGCTTGCCTATATCCTAAGCAATCCCTTGGAGTATGCATCGACCTTGCTTTGGTTCTTGGCGGATTACACCTCCTTCTCCTTGGCGGCACAGCATTGCTCCTTCTACGCCTACCTGCAAAATCCGTCTCCCGTGATCCCAACCGCTTTGTTGATGATCCTGCTCCTCTGCGTGTTTACGGACAAGCGGGAGTGCGATATCTACCCCGGCGTTTGGCGGCATCGGATCCTGACCTACCTGTCCTGCTTCGCCACCCTCTGCGTGGTGGCAACGGCGCTCTATATCGCCTTTACGCCGGTCGGCTATAACTGGGTCAACGGTTGCCAATGGCGGTATATCATTCCGGTCCTGTTCCCGTTCTTCTCCTGCGTGGGAACCCCGAAGATCAAAAACGGAATGGCTGCTCACCAAATGAGCGGGATCGTGTTCGGCGTTTTGGCGGTGGCACTCTTGGCATCCTTCTTCCACGTCTACGTGTTGATGTTCTGATTGCCGATGCAAACCAAAATGAAAAAGGAACACACCCTCCAAGGCAATCTGCTTTGGAATGCGGTTGGAAACATCGTTTATCTCGCCTGTCAATGGGTGGTCACAGTGCTGGTCACGGTCTGGGGAGGATTCCTTGACGCGGGACTGCTCTCGATCGCTATGTCGGTGAGCGCCACCTGTCAAACGGTGGCTATGTTCGGAATCCGAAACTTCCAAGTCTCGGATATGCAACAAAAATACGCGGATTCCAGCTATATGGGCTTGCGCCTTCTGACCTGTACGGCGGCCTTGATCGGTTGTCTCGGCTTTTCCTTGATCAGCCGCTACGCCGCCACACAGCTCTTGGCGATCAGCCTGTTCATGCTCTTTCGTTTGGCCGAAAGCTATGCCGACGTTCTGCACGGCATCGCGCAGAAGCGGGGAAGGCTGGATATCGCGGGAAAGTCCTTTACTCTCAGGGGCATCGGACTTCTGATCTGCTTCATTCTGGGCTATCGCATCAGCGGAGCCTTGAACGTGGGGCTCTTTTGCATGACGGCTCTTTCGGTGGGACTTGTTTTGGCGTTTGATCTGCCGCAGGTGCGCGGCGTGGCTCGCTTCCGCCTGTGGGATTCCCCGAAAAATTGCGGACGCCTCGCCTTGGAGACGCTTCCGCTTTGCGTGTATCTGTTTCTCTATTCCGCGCTTTCCACGGTTCCCAAGCTGATCTTGGAGCGGCAATGCGGCGAGGAGATCTTGGGAGCCTATTCCTCCATCTTTGCGCCCGCCATGCTCCTACAAGCGGCAACGGGGTATCTCTACAATCCCTTTGCCACCCAGTTTGCAGAGCTTTTACAAAAAAAGGACAAGCAGTCCTTTGGGAAACTCTTGGGAAAAATCCTGCTTGCCATGCTCGCCATTGCCGCCTTGGTGATGGTGGCGGCGCAATTCTTGGGAGACTTTGCACTGACGTTGATCTTCGGAGAAAAGATCCGAAGCTACACCTTCTTTCTCGACCCGATCCTTCTGGTCAACTTTCTGTTGTCCTTCCTTGGCTTTTTCTGTATGCTCACCGTGGTCCTGCGCGCCTTCCGATGGCTCTTGGCGGGATGTGGAGCCGCCTTCTTGGGGTGCTTTCTTCTCACAAAGCCCCTGATCCTGCAGGTTGGAGACGCCAACGGCGCCAGCTATGCGCTGATTCTGGCCTGCCTTGTGGGAGTTGCGGTTCTGGTGGTGGGAGACGCGATCACCCTGCGAGGCCGTTGGAGGCATGACGGAGAGATGCAAGACCCAACCGAAGAAAGGAAACCAAACATGGAACAACGATCCGACCACACCTTTGCGGTCTGCGCCTACGGAGAAAGCCCCTATTTGGAGGAGTGCATTCGCTCTCTCTTGTCGCAAACCGTGAAAAGCAAGATCCTGATTTCCACCTCCACCCCGAACGCGCTGATCAAGCGCGTGGCCGAGACCTACGGTCTTCCCTTGTATATCAACGAGGGAGAGAAGGGGATCACGGGAGATTGGAATTTCGCGATCTCGCAAACCGACACGCGGTTTGTGACCATCGCCCATCAGGATGACCTGTATGAGCCGACCTATCTTGAAGAAGTGCTCAAACGGGCGGACGCGGAGAAATCGCCCATTCTGATCTTTACCGAGTATTACGAATTGCGAAACGGAGAGCGCGTGGACAACAACCGCCTCTTAAAGATCAAGAAGCTGATGAACATGGGCTACCGTCCTTTCCCGAGAAGCCGATGGATGCGGTTGCGGATGCTTTCGATCGGAAATTCCATCTGCTGTCCGTCGGTGACCTACTGCATGGATGCCTATGGCGATTTTCGCTTCGATGGGAATTTCCGCTTTGCCTGCGACTGGGATGCGTGGGATCGGTTGGCAAGAAAGAAGGGCGCGTTCCTCTATATTCCGAAGCGTCTTATGGCGCACCGAATCCACGAGGAATCCGAAACCACCAAGCAAACGGCGGGAAGCCGACGGGCGGAGGAGGAGTACAGTATGTTCCGTCGGTATTGGCCGAAATGGATTGCGCGTCGCCTCAGCGGCTTTTACGCAAAGGGCGCAGAGAGCAATCAGCTTTGATTGTATCACGACAAGAAGAAAGGATAAGGAAAGTATGAGATCCGAATTGCTCATCATCATTCCCGCCTACAACGAGGCGGAGAACATCGAGCGCGTTGTGGATGATCTGATTCAAAACTATCCCCAGTACAATTACCTGATCATCAACGACGGCTCGAAGGACAAAACGGCAGACATCTGTGAGAGAAAGGGCTATTACTACGTGGATATGCCCATCAACGTGGGACTGACCGACGGCGTGCAGGCAGGTCTGATGTACGCCTACTCCCACGGTTATCAATACGCCCTGCAATTCGACGGAGACGGACAGCACGATCCGCGCTACATTGCGAGAATGCTGGAAGAAATGGAGAATTGCGACATCTGCATCGGCTCGCGCTTCGTCGAGGAAAAGAAGCCGGGAGGACTTCGGATGCTGGGGAGCAATATCATCCAGTTCACCATCAAGCTCACCACGGGCAAGGTTATCAAGGACCCCACGTCGGGCATGCGGATCTATAACCGTGCCGTTATGAGAGCCATGTCGCGCAACGTCGACTACGGTCCCGAGCCGGATACGCTTGCCCACCTGATCCGCAGTGGCGCGAAGGTCAGCGAGGTACAGGTGGAGATGCATGAGCGGATCGCGGGCAAGAGCTACCTGAACTTCTCACGCTCGATCCGATACATGATGCATATGTGCGTCTCGATCCTATTCATTCAATGGTGCCGGAAAAAGGTCAAGCTCAAGAGAGGAGAGAAAAAGGCATGAGTATTACGCTTCGCATTCTGTTGATCGTGGTATCGCTTATGTTGGGATTCTTTGTGCTTCGTAAGATCCGTAAGGCACAGCTCGATATCGACGATTCCTTGCATTGGATCGTTGCCTCTCTTTTCTTGTTGCTTCTCAGCATTTTCCCGCAGATCGCTGTGAAGGCGGCCGCGGCGCTTGGATTCATGTCGCCGGCGAACTTCGTCTTCCTTTGCGCCATCTTTTTGGTGCTGGTGCGGCTCTTTATCCAATCGGTGGAGATGTCGACGCAAAAGCATCGCTTGAATATGCTGGTGCAGAAGCTGGCCCTTCTCAACCATGAGCAGGAGCAGCTTCGGAAGGAGCGGGAGGCCAAGGAGGCCGCTGAGGCCGAGCGCGCAAAAAAAGACGCCGAGGACGCTTCCAAATGAGATCGTGACATAACAAAAACGTCAGCCAAAGAACGCTTGTGTTTTTTGGCTGACGTTTTTGTGTTATCGAAAATAGTAAAGCTGTTTTGCGGTGTTGCTGCTCTCCCACTTAGTCTTCTCGGCAGGGGAAAGCCACTCGTCATCGGAATCGTAAAATTCTCCAAAGTCTTCCAAATAGTCCGAACTGGAAAAGCAGTAAATATCATGACCGGAGTAGTAGGTCAACGCCACGCGGTGGTAAGGCATCAGGGCCCCGTCCTTCCAGATGTAGGAGGTTGCGATATCGGAGGAGATGTACTCCGCGGGCGCATCGGTGTAGGCCTTGTCCTCGGAATAGGTGTGTGAGAAGGTGAGTACGCAAGGGGAGGTGGTGTTGGCTCTTACATTGCAGAGCTTGGAAAGCGCCTCATGCTTCTCGTATGCTCCGTCCGCTGTTTGCAAAAAGCAAAGGTTGGTCAAAACATCGCCGTCCTTGGAGGTCGAGATCGTGATGTCGACAAGCCCGTCGAAATTGAGATCGGAGACCACAAGCCCGTAGGTCCCGTTCTGATCGCCAACCGATCGCTTCACCGAAACGCGATGACTCCAAACACGCTCTCCGTTCTGCGTGACGGTAATGCGGTTGGGCTTGGCGCCGCCTGTGACCGCGTAGACCCGATCTCCGACGGTCACGCTGTAAAGTGGCTCGGACGAGGCGCAGGAGGGCAGGGCGAGAAGGAGAAGAAGCAGAGAGAGAGCAAGCGACAAAGCGCGAAGACGATTGGATTTCATAGGGTTCTTCCTTTCAGGGTAGAATCGGCATCCCGTGGGTTGCCAACCATAGGGCTGTGCTCCACGGGATGATAGCAGTCTTGTCTGTAAGCCGGGTTCTGTCTTAAACGGTCATCAATCTGCGCGTCCTGTTACCAGGGACGCTTCGGGATCACTCCCGTGCCACCTCGGAGCATAAGCCGGACAGGCGCCCCATGGGGTGTTGCTTCGGATAGGGTTTACAGCGGACGTATGTTACCATACGAACGGGTGAGCTCTTACCTCGCCTTTCCATCCTTACCGCTTGCGCGGCGGTTTCTTTCTGTTGCACTTTCCCGACGGTTACCCGTGGCCGACGTTATCGGCTATCCTGTCCTACGAAGCCCGGACTTTCCTCACAGTAATACCTTTCGGCAACATACTGCGCGACCGTTCGGCAAGGCTGCTTCCCTTATTATACAGGAAAAGAGGCTTTTTGTCAAGAGGGGACTCGGTTTTTGCGAGAAAACGCCCTCTCCCATGCTTGGGAGAGGGCGTTCAGCTTTAAGAACAGATCAGCTTTCGGACGTGGGGGATGCGGAGAAGGATCACCGCGCCCACCACCGTCAAAATGGTTTCGGGGAGCATATAGCCGCCGTTGTAGACCAAGGAATAGAGCACGGGACGGTTCACCCATGCCTGACCGAAGGCCACAAACTCGGCAAGGTTTGCCCACAGGATGATCCCCGCAAGGAAGTGGATCACAAAGCGGAGTACGCACACCAGCGCCACGCCGCCCACCATTCCGAGCGTGCCCTTGTGACGGAACAGCCCCGCCAAGCCCAGAACGGTGAAGGCAAGAATGTAGTCGAGCAGGAGCGAGCCAATGAGCATCAGAGGTGTGAGCCCCCAGCCAAACACACCGCCCTGCAAGATCTGGAACCAAGAGAAGCAGAAGGCTCCTGCCAAGCCCCAGCCAAGCCCGTGTCGAATCGAGATGATGCAGATGGGAAGCATGGAGAAGATGGTGACCGAGCCACCGAAGGGGAACAGGGGCGCCAGAAGGGGCTCCAAGAGGAACTTGCTGATGATGCTCAGCGCAACGGCGAGGGCCACGAGAATGGCAGACTCGCAAAGGATGTGGATGCGTTTTTGTTTCATGATCTGAAACCTCCCAATAAAAAATTTTTGACCGCACGAAATCTCCGTGCGGTCAATATCGGGAAGGCTCAGCCTCCACAACAGTATCTCCCTACGCCGGCATTATCCGTATCAGGTTAAAGGGTTCGGCATACGCCATCTCAGCCTTCGTCAAAGCGAAAGCACCCCCGATTTTATGCGGTTTTTTCTGTTCCGATCTCGGAACGAGGCTATTATACCACGTCACAGGTGTCTTGTCAAGCCCTTTTTTCAAAAAATTCCGAGACGATCGTCAGAATTCGTAGTTTGCGCCGATGCGACGGATCTCAGTAGCGGTTGCCAGCACCTTGTCATTCACCTTGACGTGATCAAACAGCTTGTGGCATTCATCCAGAAAGACCGATTCGATCAGTGAGGAATTGAAGTTGGTGAACCAAACGTCGAAGTTCTCATCTGCGTATGCATTGGCAACGGGTGCGTATTTCATGACGATATGGTAGCCCGAAGCATCCGACGAGATCGAGGTGATCGCGCCGACCTCCATCTTATCCACGGCGGAAACGATGTCGGTCAGGTAGGCGAATTGGGCGTCCACCGACGCGTAATCAATGCTTTTTTGGAGATAGTACTCAAATTGCAGGGGATCGAAGCTGCCGTCGATATCGTGGAGGTTGTTCTTTTCCATTGCCTCCTCAAACTGTTCAGGCGTACAGCCCGAGAGGGAATTGTAGAGATCCTTGGCCTTCTGCTCCACCTCGGCCTTCTCTGTGTCGCTCATCTTCTCGGTTTTGGCGGTTCCGTCGGCGTTGAGAACATAGCTGCGAACGCCCTTTTCCATGTCATAGGCGATGCGCGTTTGCTCGGGAGAGGTGAAATAGACCTGATCGCCATTCTTATCGGTGATGGGAAGCCCCTTGTCGTCTTTTCCCTCAAACTTGGTGGTATCGTAGCAGATCGAGCCGATTTGGGATTCCTTGACAAAGTAGATCTCGTCGCCGTTTTCGTCCTTTTCGTAGACGTTCCGATAGAGAGGCAGGAAGATCTGCTTGATGTGAACGTACTGATCGTTGAGGAATGCCTCCTTGACCTCAGGACCCAGCATGGTGGCGTCCGCGCCATAGAGCGCGTCCTGTACGGTGTTCACCATTTCCTCCAGCTCAAAGGCTTGACGGAGCAGATTGTAGTTGACACCGTAGGCCGAGAGGATGGAATTGAGCTTGGTCTTGGAGCCGTCGGCGTGAGCCTCCAAAATATCATCCAGACGAGACTGCACCGCCTCCTGTTGCTTATCGGAGAGGGAGAGTCCCATGCTCTTGAAGTACCACATCACCACCGTATAGGTGTAGCAGTTCTCCAAGATCATATCCTGATAGTAGTCATTCTGATCTTGCAGGTCGGTTCCGTTGAAGTAGCTCTTGTAATCCCAGAAGGAGTCCTCGTCTGCGCCAAAGCCGTTGTAGACCAGATAGCCCTTCATACGGCTGAGCATGAACTCATAGAGATTGACCGAAAAGGTCACCTTTGTGCCGTCCTTCTCCATGGTGAGCAGGGTCTTCCCGTTGGAGGCGCATCCGGCGAAGCAGGGGACGAGCAGAAGGAGCGCGATCGTCAGGGAAAGCAGACGAACAAGCGTGGAACGAACGATTTTTTTCATGACAGTTCCTTTCTTTTATTGGATTGGAGAGGGATGGCGAGCGCGTCATCCCTCCGCGTTTGCGTATCGTGTCAGGCATTCGGAAAGCAGATCGAGCGCGGCAGGACCATCGGGGATCCGCAGGCAGAGGTGAGGGTCACCTGAAAGCAGGATGCGTAATCGACCCGGAAGCGCGTCGGATACCTGCGACCAGCGGTCGATGTTCATATCCTTCGGATAGAGATGGACCGAGGCGCCGTCCTGCCGCACAGCGGTGATCCCACAGGCGGCGGCTTGGTTGTGAAGCCAAGCGATGCGAAGCAGATTTTCGGCGGCCGTGGGAGGCTCTCCGAAGCGGTCGATCAATTCATCGGTTACGTCCTGCATATCCTCCTGTGACGCGATCAGGGCGATCTTTTTGTAAAGAGCCATGCGTTGCGCGGGGAAGGGGACGTACTTTTCGGGAAGGTAGGCATCAAATTGCAGAGACACCGCGCATTCCACCTCGGCTGGCGCGACCTCGCCCTTTTCTTCCAGAACGGCTCGGTTGAGCAACTTGATATAGAGATCGTAGCCCACGGCATCCAAGTGACCGTGCTGCTCTGTCCCGAGCAGATTGCCCGCGCCGCGGATCTCCATATCACGCAGAGCCACCTTGAAGCCCGCGCCGAATTCGGCGTATTCGCGGATGGCCTCCAAGCGCTTTTGAGCGACCTCGGTCAGAGCGCGACCGCGCGGATAGGTGAAATAGGCGTAGGCGCGACGCGCCGAACGACCCACCCGTCCACGGATCTGGTGAAGCTGGGAGAGCCCCAAACGGTGCGCGTTGGAAACGATCAGCGTATTCGCGTTTGGAATATCCACACCCGTTTCGATGATGGTGGTGCAAACGAGGATGTCGATCTCACCCGCGAGCATCTGCTCCCAGATCCGCTCCAGATCCTCCTTATCCATCTTGCCGTGTCCCACGGTCACGCGGGCCTCGGGGATGGTCTCGGCGATCTGCGCGGCGACCGCGTGAATGTTCTCGACGTTGTTATGCAGGTAAAAGACCTGACCTCCGCGACGAAGCTCCCGACGGATGGCCTCCTCCAAGATCAAGGGATCCTCCTCCAACACATAGGTCTGGACGGGCAAGCGATCCGAGGGGGCGTCATCGAGGATGGAAATGTCGCGAATGCCGCCCATCGCCATATTCAAGGTGCGCGGAATGGGGGTTGCCGACAGGGAAAGCACGTCAACGCCCGTCGTGGTCTGCTTCAATTTTTCCTTTTGCGCCACGCCAAAGCGTTGCTCCTCGTCCACGATCACCAGTCCCAGATCGTGAAATTCCACGTCACGGGAGAGCAGACGGTGCGTTCCCACCAGAATATCCACCTCTCCGCGACTGACGCGACGCAGGGTCTTGGCTTGCTGGGTGGGGGTGCGGAAGCGAGAGAGCATATCGACGTTGACGGCAAAGCTCCGCATACGCGAGAGCAGGGTCTGATAATGCTGCATGGCAAGAAGCGTGGTGGGAACGAGCACCGCCACCTGCTTGCCGCCAAGCACCGCCTTATAAGCGGCGCGCAGGGCAACCTCGGTCTTGCCGTAGCCAACGTCTCCGCAAAGGAGACGATCCATGGGGGCGGCGCGCATCATGTCACCCTTGATCTCGTCGGTGGCCGAAAGCTGGCTCTCGGTCTCCTCATATTCAAAGGCGTCCTCGAATGCTTTTTGGTAGGAATCGTCGGCTTGGAAGGCGTGTCCCGGGCGACGCATCCGTTCGGCGTACAAACGGATCAGATCCTTCGCCATCTCCCGAACGGCGGTCTTGGCTCGCGCTTTGGATTTCTTCCACGCCTCGCCCCCCATCTTGGAGAGCTTGACCATGCCGTCATCGGCGTGCGCTCCAATGTATTTCGCTACCTTATCGAGCTTTTCAACAGGTAAAAACAAGCGATCGCTCCCCGCATAGCGGATACCGATATAGTCACGGGTGATGCCGTTGCAGGTCATGGTCTCAATACCGGTGTACTGTCCGATACCGTAGGTCTCATGAACCACGAAATCTCCTACTTCCAATTCGGCATAGGAGAGGATGCTCTTGGAATTCTTCTTTTTCTTTTTGCGTAGGACGCTCTTTCCCGAAAGAGAGAAGCCTCCCGCGCGCGCGTTGGGGTTCATGGAAAGCAGAGCCACGCGCGGAATGGGCAATTCATAGCCGGCGATCCCTTCGCAACGGGTGACGCAAACGCTGCCTGAGGGCAGGGTGGCCACATCCTCGGTCGCGTTTTGCACAACGAAGCCCTTTTCACGGAGCTGTGCCGAGAGACGCTCCTCGTCGGTACGGTTCTCCACGGGGATCACGCAACGGTAGCCGCCATTGATATAGCCTTGCAGATCCTCCAAAAAGAGGGTCTCATTGTCGGCATAGGAGACCGTGTGACGGGTACGGAAGCCAAAGAGCCCCGCGAGCCGACGGTCGGTGAGATTGTAGGCCATGGAATCGAGATGAACGGTCACGTTGCTGTCGCAAAACAGATCAAGCTGTGCGCGAGGCTTTGCGTATTCGGCGTAGCGAGGGGAGATGGTCCCTCCCTCGATCAGCTCGGTCACGGTTTGATGCAAATGCCATTCCGACGCCTGCAAGCGATCCTGGATGGCATTCGTTCCGCGCACAAGGATCAACCGTTTGCCCGACAGATGCTCCAAAAGGGAGGTCTTTTCGGGATAGATCAGGGACAGATACTTGTCAAGGAACGGGATATCCCCACTGTGGTTTTCCGCGCGCTCAACGGCGGCATGCTCATGGATCAGAGCCTCGATGGCGCGCTCGTCCTTCGATGCCCCCAAGCGACGGCTGATCTCCTTTTTCAAAAGGGAGAGAGCGTCGGTCGAGCAAAGAAGCTCACGAGCGGGGGAGAGCTCGGCTGAATCCACCGAACGGAGCATCCGTTGGGTGTCGGCCTCAAAAATGCCCATGCGGTCGATGTCCTCGCCGAACAATTCAATGCGGAGCGGATAGGAGCCGTTCTCCATGCCGCCGTCTGGGTCTAAATACGCCCCGTGAGGTGGGAAAATGTCCACAATGCCGCCGCGAATGGCGAATTGTCCGGGACTTTCCACCATATCGGCGCGCACGTATCCGATCTCCGAAAGACGAGCGGCCAGCGAACGGGGATCAATGCGATCGTCGGCGTGAAGCGCCAGCGTGGAGGCTTGCAGGACGGAGGGGGGGAGCGTATAGCCGAGGGCGGCGTCGGGAGTGGTCACCACCACGTCGTAATCGTGGTTTTTCAGTCCGAAAAGCACTTTAAGCCTCTCATGCTCATACTCATGGGAGGCGGTCATGTTATAAAAGGTGAGATCACGCGCCATATAGAAGGCGGCGCGTAGCCCGAGCCGTTCCAATAGTCCGCAAAGGCGAACGCAATCCTTTTCCTCGGGACAAAGGAGAAGCGCACAGCCGTTCCGATAGGAAACGGAGTCCTCCAACAAGGCAACTGTCAACGCGTCGGCCGCGCCCTCACAAAGTCCGCTTGCCAGAACGGGAAGCGGAGAGGTGCGAAAGACCTGCTTCACGGTGCTTTGGAGCTGACGGTACTCGGGATCCATGCGGATGGGGGAGGTTAGAATGTTCATAAAAACTCTTTTCTTCTAAGAGTGGTGGCTTGGGAAAAAAGGATCACGGCTTGTAGGAATTGCAAAGCTGAACGGCACCGTCGAAATCACCGTTCAGAACGCGCTCGATCCCTGCCCGAACCGTTTGCGAGGTGGCGGAAAGGGCGGCAAGCTCCTCCTTGGAAAAGGTGGAGAGGACCCAAGACGCGAGATCGTAGTCGGGATGTGGCTTCGCGCCAACGCCAACGCGCAGGCGAGGGAAGGCGTTGCTCCCCATGGAGGCGATGATGCTTTTCAGACCCCGTTGGCCGCCG
>JAZSKO010000034.1:0-5138 GCA_045534875.1 Eubacteriales bacterium
GGTGGAAAGGTAGGACACAGTAAAATGGCAGATAAAGTGCTTATGAAGGGCAATGAAGCCCTGGCTGAAGCCGCCATCATGGCCGGCTGCCGCCACTATTTCGGCTATCCCATCACCCCCCAGACCGAGATCGCCGCGTACATGGCAAAGAGAATGCCGAAGATCGGCGGCACCTTCCTGCAAGCCGAGAGTGAGATCGCCGCGATCAACATGGTCTACGGTGTTTCCGCCGCAGGCTACCGTGTCATGACCTCCTCGTCCAGCCCCGGAATCGCGCTCAAAAGCGAGGGCCTTTCCTATCTGGCAGGAGCCGACCTTCCCGCGCTGGTGGTCAACGTGCAAAGAGGAGGTCCGGGGCTTGGCGGCATCCAGCCCAGCCAGTCCGACTACTTCCAAGCAACGAGAAGCGGCGGTCACGGTGACTTCCGCATGATCGTGCTCGCACCCGCGTCGGTGCAGGAGATGGCAGAGTTCACGGTAAAGGGCTTCGCCTTGGCCGACCAGTACCGCATGACCGCCATGATCCTTGCAGACGGCACGATGGGACAGATGATGGAGCCCGTCAATCTGGATCTGGACGTTACCCCCGCTCCCGAGAAGCCTTGGGCAACCAGAGGAACGGGTATGCAGAGAGCGCATAACGTCGTCAACTCGCTCTATCTCTCGCCCGACGCCTTGGAGCGCACCAACTTCGAGAGATTTGAGCGCTATCGCCTGATCGAGGAGAACGAGGCGATGTATGAGGAATACTTGATGGAGGACGCCGAGTACGCCATTGCCGCCTTCGGCATTGCCGCGCGCGTCGCGAAATCCGCCATCAATGAAGCAAGAGCGCAGGGGATCCGCGTCGGTATGATCCGTCCCAAGACCCTCTGGCCCTTCCCGAAGGCCCCCTTCGCAAAGGCCGCAAAGCAGGTCAAGGCGATGATCTCGGTGGAATTGTCCATGGGACAGATGATCGAGGACGTTCGTCTGGCCACCGCGTGCCGCGTGCCGGTCACCCTTTGCAACCGCGTGGGAGGTATGATCCCCTCGCCTGAGCAGATCCTGACGGCGATCCGGGAAATTGCACAACAGGGAGGAGAAACGAAATGATCGTATTTCAAAAGCCAAAGGCACTGGCAGACGTGCCGCTTCACTATTGCCCCGGCTGTACCCACGGAATCGTACATCGCTTGGTGGCAGAGGTCATCGACGAATTGGGCATTGAGGGCAGAACCATCGGTGTTGCCCCCGTTGGATGCTCGGTCATGGCCTACGATTACTTCAACTGTGATATGATCGAGGCCGCGCACGGCAGAGCCCCTGCTGTGGCAACCGGTGTCAAGAGAGCCAACCCCGCAGAGCACATCGTCTTCACCTATCAGGGAGACGGTGACCTTGCCTCCATCGGTATGGCCGAGACGGTCCATGCGGCGGCAAGAAACGAGAACATCACCGTTATCTTTATCAACAACGCCATCTACGGCATGACCGGAGGACAAATGGCGCCCACCTCGCTTCCCGGACAGGTCACCCAGACCTCTCCCTACGGCAGAGACGTCAACCATTGCGGCTATCCCGTAAAGGTCTGCGAGATGCTCTCTGAGCTGGAGGGCCCCGAGTATTTGGAGCGCGTGACGGTCAACAGCGTCAAGCAGATCAAGAACGCGAAGAAGGCGATCAAGAAGGCCTTCCAGAACCAGATCGACGGCAAGGGCTTTTCGCTCGTCGAGGTGCTGTCCACCTGTCCCACCAACTGGGGCATGACGCCGCAGGCGGCTCTGAAATGGATCGACGAGAGAATGATCCCGTACTACCCCTTGGGTGTGTATAAGGATCGCTCCAAGGATACGGAGGTGGCAGAATGAGCACCGTACAGTTTTTGTTTTCGGGCTTTGGCGGACAGGGCATTCTGTTCGCGGGAAAGTTTATCGCGTATAAGGGTCTGATGGAGGAAAAGCAGGTAAGCTGGTTGCCCTCCTACGGTCCTGAGATGCGCGGAGGAACGGCAAGCTGCAGCGTGATCGTGGGAGATGAGCCCGTCGGCTCGCCCATCGTCACCCGTCCCGACGTGCTGATCGCCATGAACCTGCCCTCCTTGGATAAGTACGAGGCATCGGTCGCTCCCGGCGGCATGATCTTCGCCGATTTCACCCTCATTGAGAGACATGTCATGCGCGACGACGTGACCGTTTATGAGATCCCTGCCACGCGCTTGGCCAGCGACAACGGCATGCCCACCCTGGCGAACATGATCATCGTGGGTAAGGTTCTCTCGGTGCTGGGACAGTTCGAGAAGGACGGCATCGAGGCGGCACTGAAAAAGGTGATCTCGGCCAAGAGAGCCGATATGCTCGACACCAATTTCAAGGCGATGCAGATCGGCGCGGATTACAACTGATCCCCCAATATTGAAAAGCAGGAAAAAACGAAAAAAATCTTTGGATTTTTTTCGTTTTTTCCTTGACAAAGCAAGGAAAGTGTGCTATAATGGCACATATATTTCAAATGCGATGAAGGAATTATTTCTTTTCATAGCTTCATTTCAGAGAGTTGGCGGTTGGTGCGAGCCAATATGGAGTGGGAAGAAAGTCTCGTTCCGGAGCAGAGTCGCTGAACGTTGAGTAAGTGGCTTCGGCTTGCCCCGTTACCTTGGCAAAAGGCTTGATAGAGCCTTACTGAGTGACCGCCATGTGGCGGTAATTAGGGTGGTACCACGATGAGATTCGTCCCTTAGCCGTTTGTGTGGCGGCTGGGGGCTTTTTTCATTCATTCCACGTTTGAAATGTAAGTCTATTTTCTCAAAGAGGAGAACCGTTATGAAAAGGATCATCATTTCTGACACCACGTTGTGTCGCCAAGACATTGGATTCAGCTTCAAGGAAAAAATTGAGATCGCCAGACTGCTTGACCGTCTGAATGTCGATGTCATTGAGCTTCCTGCAATCGAGAATCGCAGAACCGATTGCCTGCTGGTTCGCACGATCGCATCCTTTGTAAAGAAGAGTGTTCTGTCGGTGGCGGCGGGTGCCGATGCCGCGAGCATTGAGGCGGCGGCAGAGGCATTGAACGTGGCGGCGCATCCCAGAATTCGCATTGAGCTGTCGCTCTCGCCCGTGGGAATGGAATATGGATACCACAAAAAGCCCGCCAAGATGCTGGCGTGGATCACCGAGGCCGTCACGGCGGCGAAGGCCAAGTGCGCGGACGTGGAATTTTGCGCTATGGATGCCACCAGAGCCGAGGAGAGCTTTTTGAAGCAGGCGATCGCCGCCGCTGTCGAGGCGGGAGCCGGTGTGATCTCGGTCTGCGACCATGCGGGAAGACTTCTGCCCGACGATTTTGCCGAGTTCGCGGGAGCGATCGCAAAGGACACGGGATTGCCCACGGGCGTCTACTTCCACAATCGGCACGGTCTTGCTTGCGCCGCGGCCGCACTTTCCGTGAAAAAGGGAGAGATCGCGATCGTCAAAACCGCAGTGGACGGAAGCTGTGTGCCGCTCGATTCGATCGCCGATATGATCCACGATTGCGGAGATAATTACGGACTTTCCACCGGTCTTTCCTATACCGAATTGCACCGCGCCGTCAAGCAGATCCGCTGGATCGCAGAGCATTCGGGCAACGATACTGTCAAGGCGTCGAATGCAGATGCCGAGGGCGCGATCCATCTCGATGGCAAGGATAGCCGTGAGGAGGTCGTGGCCGCCGTTTGCAAGCTGGGGTATGATCTTTCCGAGGAGGATTCCGACCGCGTTTACGAGGAGTTCCTCCGCGTGGCCGATAAAAAGAACGTGGGAGAAAGAGAACTGGAGGCCATCGTGGCAAGCGTTGCCTTGCAGGTGCCGTCTACCTACCTTCTCAAAACCTACGTCATCAACAACGGAAACATTCTCTCTGCCAGCGCGCAGATCACGCTCGCCAAGGGAGAGCAGATCATGCAGGGCGTTTGCATCGGAGACGGACCGATCAACGCCGCCTTCCTTGCCATTGAGCAGATCTTGGGAACGCACTATGAGTTGGACGATTTCCAGATCCAGTCGGTGACCGAGGGAACCGAGGCAATGGGCTCGGCACTGGTCAAGCTCCGCTCGGGTGGAAAGCTCTATTCGGGCAACGGTATCTCCACCGATATCATTGGTGCCGCTATCCGCGCCTATATCAACGCGGTCAATAAGATCGTGTATGAGGAGGTGGCGCAATGAAGCTGTCCTTTTCCACCAAGGGCTGGCATAACAGCCGTTTTGAGGACTTTTGCAACGTAGCCAATGATCTTGGCTTTGAGGGGATCGAGCTTCACAACATCCACAACCGTCTCTTTACCGATAAGGACGGCGCCTTTCACGATTATGCCGCGGCGGCAACGGTTCGTCGCTTGTTTGAAAGAAAGCTGAGCATCCCCTGTATCGATGCGATCTGCGAGCTCACCAATACCCCCGAGTCGGTGGCGGAGATCAAGGCCTGCATGGAGATCGCCAACAATTTAAAGATCCCCTTCGTGCGGATGCGCGCTTCCATGGTTGATGCTCCCGAGGAGGCCATCGAGGAGGTGGCCGCGCTGATCGGGACGGTGTTGCCCGTGGCAGAGGAAAAGAACGTTTGCCTCTTGCTGGAAACCTCGGGGCTGTTCGCCAAGACCGCCGTTTTGCGCGATATGCTGGAGCGGTTCGCGTCGGATAGTCTGGCGGCGCTTTGGGAGTTGGCCTCCACCTGTCTTGTGGGTGGGGAAACGCCCGAGACGGTTATCCGCAATCTGGGCGCGTATGTGCGTCATGTGCATTTCAGCGACGCGAAGATGACCGAGAACGGCTTGGAGCATTGTTTGGCAGGGGAGGGGGCTCTCCCTGTGGACAGTGTGATGCTGGCACTTCGCTCGGTCAACTACGACGGCTTTGTCTCCCTCGTCTGGAATCCCGCTTGGTGCGAGGAGCTGGATGACATGGAGATCATCTTCTCCCAGTTCGTCAACTTTATGAAGCAGTACAGGGATCCTTCCCGCAAGGAAAGCACCCTCTACCGTAACAACGCGGGAACGGGAAACTACGTTTGGAAGAAGGATCTCTTGATCGATGCCACCTTCTCGCCGGTGCTGGATCGCGTGGTGGAGGGATTCCCCGCCCAGTATGCCTTCACGTACACCACGCTGGACTATACCA
>JAZSKO010000170.1:0-5800 GCA_045534875.1 Eubacteriales bacterium
GTTCTTTGTCAAACCTACGGGTACAATCGCCATGGTCAGTACACCGGGATGAAGTGCATACAAATCTGCAAAGGTTTTTGCTAAAACTTCATCATGCTGATCCTCGACGAGGCGACCTCCTCGATCGACACCCGTATGGAGCTTCGCATCCAGAACGCCTTTGCCAAGCTCATGATGGGCAGGACCTCCTTCCTTGTGGCGCACCGTCTTTCCACCATTCAATCCGCCGACAAGATCCTTGTGATGCGCGACGGAAAGATCATTGAGCTGGGCAATCACGAGGAGCTTTTGGCGAAAAACGGCTTCTACGCGCACCTCTATAACAGCCAATTCGAGGAATAAACAGTCTCCGTTTTTTACAAAAAAACAGTATCCTGTCACATGAATATCAAATTAGCGTGTTACAATATTTTTTAACATCGAAAAATCTATATAAAATGCAAACCAACAAAGGAGGTTTCCACCCTTGCTCTCACTTCGTAATATTGTGAAGGAATACCCAACGGGCGACACCACCGTTCGCGCTCTGAACGGGATCTCCCTCGACTTTCGGGAGAACGAGTTTGTTTCTATCCTCGGTCCCTCGGGTTGCGGAAAAACGACCCTGCTCAACATCATCGGCGGCTTGGATCAGTACACCAGCGGTGACCTTGTCATCAACGGGATCTCGACCAAAAAGTACACCGATGCCGATTGGGATACCTACCGAAACCACTCCATAGGATTTGTGTTCCAGAGCTATAACCTCATTCCCCACCAAACGGTGCTGGCGAACGTGGAATTGGCTCTGACGCTCTCGGGTATTTCCAAGGGTGAGCGCCGCCGTCGCGCCATTGAGGCGTTGCGTACCGTTGGCTTGGAGAGCCAGATCCGCAAAAAGCCGAACCAGATGTCGGGCGGTCAGATGCAACGTGTTGCCATCGCGCGCGCCTTGGTAAACAATCCCGACATCCTCTTGGCCGACGAGCCCACCGGCGCTTTGGATACGCAGACCAGCGTGCAGATCATGGAGATCCTTCGCAAGATCTCACGCAAGAAGCTCATCATTATGGTCACGCATAACCCCGAGCTTGCCAATCAGTATTCCAACCGTATCATTCGCGTGGTGGACGGAAACGTGGTGGACGATTCCAACCCCTATTCTGCCCCCGAGGCAATGCTGGCAAGAGAGCAAAAAAAGAAAAAGCGCTTCTCCTTCCGCATCACCGAAAAGGACGCACAAAGAAGCCAGGTGAGCGGCTTGGGCGGCGAGGGTGCCGTTACCAAGGGAAAGCGCTCCATGTCCTTCTTCACCGCGCTCTCGCTCTCTCTGAACAACCTCATGACCAAAAAGGGACGCACCTTTATGACCTCCTTTGCCGGCTCGATTGGTATCATCGGCATTGCCTTGATCCTTTCGGTCTCCTCGGGTGTGAACACCTATATCAACTCGGTTCAGCGCGATACACTGGCCGGGTACCCCTTGGAGCTGCACGCCGAATCGGCTGACATTGGTGCGGTTATCACCTCTCTGATGGACGCGACAGAGGATTCCTCGGTCGCGCATGACCGCGATAAGATCTATGAGAGCGTCATTTTGGGACAAATGATCAACGCGCTCGGCTCTGTGGATACCAAGACGAACGATCTCGTCTCCTTTAAGAAACATTTGGAATCCACCGATAAGTTCGCCCCCTACCTCTCCGCCGTGCAGTACACCTACAACTTCAATTGGAGCGTGTTCCTGCGTGAGGGCAACGTGATAAATGACAACACGGGCGAGGTCGTGAAATCCGACGTGATGGCATGGCTCTCGGGAATGTCCCCCACAGGCTCGGCAGGCGGCGCAGGCAGCTCCGCGATGGGCATGGGCGGCATGCTGATGGGAGGCGGCTTCAACGTCTGGCAGGAGATGCTCTCCCCCACCGATCCGAACAGCGAATCGCTTGTCAATGACGTCATCAAGGAGCAATTCGAGCTGGTGGATGAGGGCAGTAAGTGGCCCACCGCCGCAAACGAGGTGATCCTTGTGGTGGATAAGAACAACGAGATCAGCGACATTTCCCTGTTCGCTCTGGGACTTCGTACCGAGGCCGAAATGAATGAGGGGCTGTTTGCCGCCATGAACGGGCAAACGGTGGATCTCTCCAATCGGAAATCCTGGACCTATGACGAGATCCGCAAGATGGAATTTCGTCTGTTGCTTGCCTCGGAATGCTATGAAAAGCAGGCAGACGGCACGTATCTGGATCTGAGCACCACCGCCGAGGGACGCGAAAAGCTCTACACGAATGAGGATCTCGGCTTCACCTTGAAGGTGGTCGGCATTGCCCGTCCCAAGGAGGGGGCAACCACCACGTCTCTGTCCAGCGGAAGCATCGGCTACACCTCGGCTCTCGCCAAGGAAGCGCTTGACAAAACGCTCGGCTCTGAGCTTTTGGCTCTGCAAAAGGAGAATCTCACCACCGACGTGATCTCGGGTCTTCCCTTCAAGACCACCGAGGAGATCACCCCCGAAAAGAAGCGCAACACCGTTCTGAACTATCTTGCCACTCTTTCCGAGGAGGAGGCCAAGGCCTTCCTGCTCACCATCTTGGCTCCCACCCCTACCGAGGAGCAGATCACGGCTAAGGCGGGCGAATTGATGGGCTATCCCGAGGCCATGCTTCGCCCCATGATCGAAGCCGCCTTGGAGCAGAGCGGACAGGAGGGGCTCACCGTGGATATGATCCTCGCCTCCCCTGAAATGAAGGCGATGGTGCTGGGCGGTCTGGCCGCCGCCATGGTACAGCAGGAATTGAACCAAGCCGCCTTCGGAGAGATGACCGCCGCGCAAATGGCGGAAACCCTGACCGACGAGCAGGTGGCAACGCTCTACGAAAGCGAGCAGATCCCTCACGGATATTCCTCCTCCAATTACGTCAAGAACCTCGCTCTCTTGGGCGACGTAAAGGAGGATAGCCCCGCCTCGATCTATCTCTACGCCTCCACCTTTGAAAACAAGGATATGCTGGGAGAGTTGATCAAGGAATACAACCAGTCGGTCGATGAGGAAAAGAAGATCGAGTACACCGATTACGTCAAGCTCCTGATGTCGTCGATCACCACTGTGCTCAACGCCATCACCTACGTTCTGATCGCCTTCGTTGCCATTTCCTTGGTGGTGTCCTCCATCATGATCGGAATTATCACCTATATCTCGGTTTTGGAGCGCACGAAGGAGATCGGTATTCTGCGCGCCATCGGCGCATCCAAGAAGGACGTTGGACGCGTGTTCAACGCCGAGACGCTGATCGTTGGCTTCGTGGCAGGACTGATCGGTATTCTGATCACGCTCCTGCTCAACCAGGTCATCAACGTGATCCTGTTCCACCTCACACAGATCCCCAACCTCAAGGCTGTGCTTCCCATTGGAGCCGCCTTTGCGCTGGTGGCGATCAGTATGCTGCTCACCTTTGTGGCAGGCCTGTTCCCCGCCCGCTTCGCGGCCAAGAAGAACCCCGTTGAGGCTCTGCGGTCTGAGTAAAAAAACAGGAACCCCGACAGATTTTTTATATCTGTCGGGGTTCTCATATTTATGTTCGATTAGGTAAGCCAAAAATCCAAAATGTCTTCGTAATCAACGTTTTCATCTGCAACATTTTCAATCCAAGCAACAAGAAAGGTAATCCTTTCGACGCTTCTATCCAAAAGAACAAAGGAAAAGCCACGATTGTCGTCCGATCGCCATACGTCATATCCCTTATGTGGTTCGTCCTGACGCAAATCATCATTCATATCAAACGATCCAATGCCTACCGACCATCTATCAATCGTATTGGTAAGGGATTCGGTGTGTTCATCCGAGCCACAAAGATGCAAACCACCCTCGGAAAACACAATATCATATTGTTTTTTTATTTCCAATAAATTGGTATTGATATCTAACGCAAAATTGGTTTCCGTCGTAATACCATTATACGGAATATCGTAATCATTTTTACGAATACTGAATGGGATTTTTTTATTCCCACAACACACACTAAATTCACCGACGGGACATGATAGCTCCGTTATATTTTCGTAAATATACAATTTCAAAAAATCCTTTCAAGGCGTTTTGTAATATGTCAAATCGTATGTAGTATAATGTCCTCTCACTCCCCCGCGCCACCGTAGGCGCTTCGATTTGGGATTCGTCTGATGTGAAGGAAGGTCTCCTTTTCCCCCTTTTCATCCAGCATCCGAAGCCACGATTCCAAGAGATCGGCGGTGTCGGGATGCATCTTGGCGCGCGCATTTCCGCGCAGGAAATAGGCAAGAGGGTGCTGGTCGGTGTAGGCCTTGCCTTGATAGATCTTGCTGGCCGCCACTCTGTCGCAGAACATTTCCTTCACGAAGCGCATGGGCATACGAACCGGCTCATAGCGCTTGGTGGCGGGGTTGATGTCATTCCAATACTCAAAATGATGACGATTGCGCCCCTTATGGTGCATCCAAGCCACGGAATAGCCGTAGAGCTCGCGCTCGCGCTCGTTGGGGCTTCGGCTTCCTTGATAGTAGCGCGCGCCGGGCAAAAATTCGGTTGGAGAATACTTGGAAAGATCGTGAAACAAGCCCTGCCAGCCAATGCCCGCCCGAAAGCAATGGGCGATCACGCGATGGCGGTGCTTGGTGATGGTGTGAAAATGCAAAAACGGATGTCCCATGATCTTCCCTCCCAAAAAGCGAGCATCCGCTCGCTCCAACTGAGAAAAGTATAGCACAAAAACGCGACGCTGTCAACCTTTTTGAAGGATGAAAGCGTCCCATCTCTTTTTTTATGAAAAAAAGCATTCTTTTTTTGAAAAAAAGTCTTGCAATTTGCTTTTGTTTGTGGTATAATATTGAAGTGTTACGGAGAGATATCGAAGTGGTCATAACGGGGCTGACTCGAAATCAGTTTGTGCTAACGCACACGAGGGTTCGAATCCCTCTCTCTCCGCCAAAACAAGAAGGGGCATCCAATCGGATGCCCCTTCTTGTTTTGGCGAAAAGATTGACGAATGAGGAACCCCGCAAAAAGCGGCTTGACGCTTTTTGCCAAGAACACGCGCCAACGCTACGGCTCGGAATTCTGCTATCTTGTGCGCGTGTTTGGGTTCAGAATCCCTCTTTTCACTATTTAACCGCATTTTTCGCCAAATGGAGTTGCATTTAATCCTTTTCTGTGATATAATGACATCAACCAGATTGTCAATGAAAGGAGGCACTTATGAGCTATTTGAATTACGAATTCTTTGACGAATTTAAAGCCCTCGACAACTTATGTAGAGACATATATGGTGAGTCCTCCGACAACAAACTGGGAGTTACCTTATATCTTGAAGATATGGACAGGAAAGCTCTTCAAGGAAGCCATTGTGTTCCCGGGTGGTCATCCGATTATCATCAATTAAGATCTGCAAGAACTTTACGAAATGATTTAGCTCATTCTCGCAATTCATTTTCTGCAGATATATGTTCTCAAGAAGATATTGATTTTATCCGTGCGTTTCGAGCGAGAATACTAAATCAAACCGATCCAATTGCTACGCTTAGAAAGCAAGCAACTCAACCTCGTCCGACTTGTTCTACACAAACAAAAGAACTACAAACAATACTCAAATCCCCCCAAACAAACCAAAAAGAGACGCCTCCCACTTACTCCCACCCTTCTCCAAGAAAAGAACCATCAGGGTGTCTTGGTATTGTTGCATCTCTTTTGATTGTTTTGGCTTGCATAATTGCATTTCTATTATAGAATAAATATCCCCCCGTAAAACGGGGGGTATTTCAGTTTCGGGCATAGCCCTAATACTAC
>JAZSKO010000180.1:0-12715 GCA_045534875.1 Eubacteriales bacterium
GTAGACCCCCTCCAAGGAGGTGTGTCCCGTGGCTTCCTCCACCACAATGCCGCCCCTGCGGTTGACCTCCAAGCCGACCGTCGTGGACTTGATGAGGGGGTTCGGAGAGGTTCCGATCGACATGATGACCGAATCACACTCCAAGCAGAACATGGAATCCGGGATCTCCACGGGGCTTCTGCGTCCGGAGGCATCCGGCTCGCCCAGCTCCATCTTCACGCAATGCATTCCTCTCACAAAGCCGTTTTCGTCTCCGAGGATCTCCACGGGATTGGTGAGCAGACAGAACTGAATGCCCTCCTCCATGGCGTGCTCGACCTCCTCATGACGGGCAGGCAGCTCCTCCAAGGAACGACGGTAGACGATGTAGACCTCCTCCGCGCCAAGACGCATCGCGCACCGCGCCGCATCCATAGCCACGTTTCCGCCTCCAACCACCGCCACGCGCTTGGCGTGCTGTACGGGGGTCGCGCTTTCGGGCAGATAGGCCTTCATCAGGTTCACTCTGGTCAAAAACTCATTTGCCGAATACACGCCCTTGAGGTTCTCGCCCTTGATATTCATAAACCGCGGCAGTCCTGCTCCCGATCCGATGAAAACAGCCTCAAAGCCGTCCTCCATCAGCTCCTGAACCGACACCGTCTTTCCCACGACCGTATTGGTCTCGATCCGAACACCCAACGCGCGAAGGGTCTCGATCTCCTTTGCCACGATCGCCTTCGGCAGACGGAACTCGGGGATACCGTAGACCAGCACGCCTCCGGCGGTGTGCAGAGCCTCAAACACGGTGACCTCATATCCGCGCTTTGCCAGATCTCCCGCGCAGGTAAGTCCAGCGGGGCCGGATCCGATCACCGCCACGCGATGCCCGTTCGACGCGGGCTTTTCGGGAGATTCCTTGACAGTCTCGTTGTGACGGTCTGCCACGAAGCGCTCCAAGCGTCCGATGGCGACCGGCTCGCCCTTGATACCGCGCACACATTTTCCCTCGCATTGGTTCTCCTGCGGGCAAACGCGACCGCAGACAGCGGGGAGCGAGGAATCCTCGGTGATGATGCGGTAGGCCTCCTCAAAGTCTCCCGTTTTAACCTTTTGGATAAAGCTCGGGATCTGGATTCCAACGGGACAGCCCGACACGCAGGGCATATTCTTGCAGGAGAGGCATCTTTCTGCCTCGTCAATGGCCATAGCCTCGGTATAGCCCTCTGCCACCTCGGCAAAATTGCGACGGCGGACAGCAGGGTCCTGCGAGGGCATGGGATTTTTGGTTGCTCTCATGTTTGCCATTCTTATTCAACCTCCTTTTTGAAAAGGTTGCAGGTTTCTTCATGCGCGTGTCGCTCAAACGGCTTATACATCGAGGAACGCGCCATGGCCTCATCGAAGTCGATGAGGTGACCGTCGAACTCGGGTCCATCCACGCAGGCAAACTTGGTCTCGCCTCCAACCGTCAGCCGACAGCCTCCGCACATTCCCGTTCCGTCGATCATGATGGGATTCATGGAGGCGACCGTGGGAACGCCAAACTCCTTGGTGAGCTTGCAAACGAACTTCATCATGGGGAGAGGACCGATGGTGATGACCTCGTCATAGTTCTCGCCGCTCTCGATCAAGGCTCGAAGCGCGTCGGTCACAAGCCCTTTTTCTCCCCAGCTTCCGTCGTCCGACATACGGATCAGACGATGGGTGACGGCATCGAATTCTTCCTCCAAGATCACAAGCTCCTCATTGCGGAAGCCGATCACGGCGTGGACCTCGGTTCCCTGTCCATAGAATTTCTTGGCAACGGGATAGGCGATGGCGCATCCAACGCCTCCTCCCACCACGCAGACCTTTTTCTTTCCTTCGGTTTGGGTGGCTCTCCCGAGCGGTCCGACGAAATCACACAGGCTCTCCCCCTCCTTCATGTGGTTGAGACGCTCTGTGGTGGCTCCCACGACCTGAAAAATGATGGTTACGCTTCCCGTTTCGCGGTCGAAATCCGCCACCGTCAGGGGGATGCGCTCGCCGTTCTCATCGGTTCTGAGAATGATGAACTGTCCCGGCTCTGCTTTTTTTGCGACCATGGGGGCGTGAACGCGCATCAGGGTCACCGTTGGATTCAAGCTCCGTTTCTCTAAGATCTGATACATACTTTGTCCTCTTTCGGGAAAGATTCCCTTTGCTTTTGTGTTTTTTTCGAAATGCACTTGCCAAAAGCCGATCTTTGTTGTATAATAAAGAAAGACTTATTCTCTATTATACAACATCCGTATCCAAAATTCAAGAGGCTTTGCGAATTTTTCGGTCTCTTTTTTCAGAAAGGATAACATAACACCATGAGCAACGAACCCTTGAACATTGCAGGCAAGAGCGTTGGTGAGGTTGGACGGGACATTGCCGCCTTTCTCTCCCGTACCTGTGTGGTGCAGGCGCGTCAGGAAATGGATCTTGCCAATCTGTTGCCGGATCTGAATATGCGCGAGCAATTCTCCTTCGCTCTTCTGATGGAGGCGAGGACGCAGGGCTGGACGTCCACCGCCGCCGAGACCTTCTTCCGCCGCATCTGCGCGCCCCTCGTCGGAGAAGAGATCACCGCCCGTATGCTTGCCGCCTTTGCCGACCCCGAGGGGGAGGATTTTGCCCTGTTGGAGGAGCGCTACGGCTGTCGGTTTTCCCTCTCCTCTCACTCCTATTGGACCTCCTGTCTGGCTGTTTCGATCGACGCCAAGGCGATCTCCGCGCTTTTGGAGTATCTCCGCGCCTTCACCTTCTGCCTGATGGAGTTTGCCTACATGGAGGATCGCAACCCCTCCCGAACCTACGCTTGGAGCTACTATGAATCGTTCAGCGGCATTCTCAACGAATTGACGACCCCGATCGAGCAGCCCGAGGCGATCGCCGTTCGTTCAGTCGGCGGGTCGGCAGGCAAGCGCGAGCGCGACAGCTATCCCCTTTCACTCGGTCTGGATCTGGAAAACCCGAACAAGACTCTTTTGGCTTGGAACACGCAGGTGGACATTACCTTAAAGGATAAGGACGGAAACGTGATCTCCCGTATTCAGGATCAGATCAATTGCATCGACCCCGACAGCATCTTCCATTACGGCATTACCCGTCGCATCCAAGGCGCCGCCGTGGCGCACATCACCGCCTCGGCGCGATCCGAGAGCTTTACAAGCGTAAAGGCGCCCATCATGAAGCAGATCAAGCTCAGCCGCGTCTCCTTTAAGAAGACCGAGCGCGAGGGGATCCTGCGCGGTCTTTTGGTGAGCGAATACGACCGTCCCATCTCCTCCTTCGCTCTGCACTATCAGTTTTTGAGCGCAGACAACAAGATCCTCGGCGGTGGCTGTGAATGGTTCTTTGAGGCTCTTTCGGCAGGAGAAGAAAGAGAGCTGGTTGCCCGTTGTCCCGTTCCCGTGAAGAATGCCGTCAAGGTAGTGTACTCGGTGGACTTTGACGCGCAGGAGCTTTTAAAGGAATAAGAAGAAACCCGAACGGAAGCTGTTTCGCCGTCAGGCTCGAAGCGGCTTCCCCTTTTTTGACCTTTCTGTTTTCCGAAAAAAGTTTTTTATTTTTTTTGAAAAAAGGCTTGACAAACTGATTGGTTTGTGGTATGATATACGGGTACGATTCAAGAGGATCGATGCGGCGTTAGCTCAGCTGGATAGAGTGTTTGGCTACGAACCAAAAGGTCGGGGGTTCGAATCCCTTACGCCGTGCCAAATCTCCCCGGGCAATAGCTCGGGGATTTTTGTTTGCCCTTGCACAGCTTTTCGTTCTATTTATATTTTCGATTTGTAAAAGGGAGTAGCAAACGAACGGTGGTTCGTGTCTTTGGCGTCAATACGGCAGATGCCCGCTGAAGAATGAAAATGCAAGACTTTTACCAAATTTCCTTCGAGATTTGGTAAAGGTCTTTTTTACATAGAAAAACAAAAAATCAAAAAGAAAAGGAGAACGATCGTGGACTTTCTGATTACGAACGTAACCGCCATTACCTGGCAACAGGTTGTGATGTGGCTCATTGGCGGACTTTTGATCTTTCTTGCCATCAAACGGGAGATGGAGCCTACCCTGCTCCTTCCCATGGGCTTTGGCGCGATTTTGGTGAACATTCCCTTCGTGGATGCCATCACCGAGCACGGCGCGCTGACAACGCTTTATAACGCGGGAATCGCCAACGAGCTTTTCCCTCTGCTCCTGTTCATCGGAATCGGTGCGATGATCGACTTCGGGCCGCTTCTTTCCAATCCGAAGCTGATGATCTTCGGCGCGGCGGCGCAGTTTGGAATCTTCTTCACCCTTTGTCTCGCTTCCATGTTCTTCCCCGAGAACGCGGCAGCCTCGATCGCCGTGATCGGCGCGGCAGACGGCCCTACGGCCATCTCAGTCTCCCAAAAGCTGATCGGCGGTGATCCGAACATGAGCGGCATCGTGGGCGCGATCATGGTGGCGGCGTACTCCTATATGGCGTTGGTTCCCATCATTCAGCCTCCCATCATCAAGCTCCTCACCACCAAGAAGGAGCGCATGATCCGCATGCCCTACACGGCAACCGACGTTTCCAAGACCACGCGCATCCTGTTCCCCATCGTCATCACCCTGATCGCCGTGATCGTGGCTCCCTCGGCCGGCTCCCTGGTTGGATTTTTGATGTTCGGAAACCTCATTCGTGAGTGCGGTGTGCTGGATTCGCTCTCCGAAACGGCGCAAAAGGTTCTGGCAAACCTCATCACCATCTTCCTCGGTATCTCGATCTCCACGCAGATGACCGCCGAGAAGTTCCTCAATCCCGCCACGCTTCTCATTATGGGACTGGGACTGGTGGCCTTCATCTTTGATACGGCGGGCGGCGTTCTGTTCGCAAAGCTCATCAACCTGTTCCTGCCCAAGGATAAGAAAATCAACCCCATGATCGGCGCGGCCGGTATTTCGGCCTTCCCCATGTCGGGCAGAATCGTACACAAGATGGGACTCAAAGAGGATCCGCAGAACTTCCTTCTCATGCATTCCATCGGTGTGAACGTCTCCGGACAGATCGCCTCGGTGATCGCGGGCGGATTGATCCTCAACTTCTTTATGAAATAAGGAGGGCTACGCAATGAATATTGATTTTCAACCCATGAATTTTATTCATAACCTGAAATGGATGGGCATTGGTATGCTCACCATTCTCCTCGTGATCGGCGTGATCATTCTGGTGACCATGCTACTCAATAAGGTCACGTCGGGAAAGAAAAAGAAATGATCCAAGGGATCAAAAAGGCAGGCAACGCCAAGCGTTGCCTGCCTTTTTGTTTTCATTCGATCCGATAGCCCTTTTTTCGCACCGTTTGGATCAATCGACCTCCGGGAAGCCCGTCGGTCTTGCGGCGCAGATAGCAGATGTAGACGTCGGTCTTATTTCCTCCGCTCTCTCCGATCCTGCGCGTCAAATCCTCTCTCGAAACGACCTGTCCTCGGTTTTCCATAAGGGCTTGCATCAGCAAGACCTCGCAGGGGCTGAGCGAGACACGCTCGCCCTCGCACCAAAGCAGACGCTTTTCGGCATCCAAGCGAAGCCTGCGCGAAGCGCTTTCCCTCGGGAGAGGCTCAACGCCCCTCTCCTCGCCCAAAAGTGCCAGCACCTCTCGACGCAACAGGCTCACCTGAAAGGGTCGGCGCAGGATCATGGAGCAGCTTCTCGCGTCCTCGGTCGCCGTTGCGGGGTGGCGGCTGAATCCAATGAGCTTGCCATATCGCTCGGTGGGAGGCGGTGACGCGCTGTCCAAGTCCAGGATCACCACCTCACCCCGATCCTCGTCATGGAGAGAGGATGCGGAAAGCACACCCAAGCGAAGCGAGGAAAACTCCAATTCCAGCATCCGCGCAAAGATCCGATCCTCGGAAAGGATCACCACGGAATACTGCATTACCGTACTACAATGTTGACGATCTTATTGGGAACGCTGATCTCCTTGACCACCGTTTTGCCCTCCACGAAGGGAGCGACCTTGGGATCAGCCTTTGCAATGGCAATGGCCTCCTCACGCGGGCAATCCACGGGCAATTCAATGGTGGCTCTCAGCTTTCCGTTGACCTGAACGGCCACCTCGACCGTGCTATCCACCGTCTTGCTCTCATCCCACGCGGGCCACTCTGCCAGCGAGCAAAGTCCCTTGCCGCCGATGGTTGCCCACATCTCCTCCGCGAGGTGAGGTGCGAAGGGAGACAGGATGCGGATGAGCATGGAAAGCTCGTCCGCCGTCAGGCTTCCAACCTCGTAGATCTCGTTCAGGAGCGCCATCATGGAAGCGATGGCGGTGTTGAATTTCAACTCCTCAATGTCGAGGGAGACCTTCTTGACGGTCTTGTGGAAGGAGGACTCCAGCTTTGCGTTGCCGCCGTCGGGACGGACGAGATCGGTCAGCTCAGCCACACGCTCCAAAAACCGCTTGCACCCCTTCATGGAGCTTTCGTTCCAAGGCGCGGCGCTGGCGTAATCGCCCATGAACAACACATAGGTACGCAACACATCGGCTCCGTAGACGTCCACTACGTCGTTGGGGTCAACCACGTTGCCCTTGGACTTGGACATCTTCTCTCCGTCGGGCCCCAGAATCAGGCCCTGTGCGGTACGCTTTGCGTACGGCTCACTGCAAGGCACAACGCCGATATCGTAGAGGAACTTATGCCAGAAGCGCGAATAGATCATGTGACGCGTCACGTGCTCCATACCGCCGTTGTACCAGTCGACCGGCATCCAGTATTGGAGCTTTGCGGGATCGGCCAGAGCCTGTGTGTTATGCGGGTCGATATAGCGCAGGAAATACCACGACGAGCCTGCCCACTGGGGCATGGTGTCGGTCTCTCTCTTGGCATCGCGGCCGCACTTGGGGCATTGGCAGTTGACATAGGAATCGATCTTCGCCAAGGGGCTCTCTCCGCCCTCGCCCGGCTCAAAGTTGCTCACCTTGGGCAGACGCAGAGGCAATTTCTCATAGGGTACGGGAACCATTCCGCAATGCGCGCAATGCACGATCGGGATCGGCTCGCCCCAGTAGCGCTGACGGTTAAAGGCCCAATCCTTCATCTTGTACTGAACGCCCTTCTCTCCGATCCCCTCGGCCTCCAGATGCTCCAGCATCCGCGCGATGGAATCCTTCTTGTTGGTGTAGCCGTTGAGGAAGCCCGAATTGACCATCTCTCCGTCACCCGTGTAGGCCGCCTCGGCGATGTTTCCGCCGCGAATGACCTCGATGATGTCGATGCCGAATTTCTTTGCAAAGGCGTAGTCGCGCTCGTCATGCGCGGGAACGGCCATGATCGCGCCTGTACCGTAGCCCATCATCACGTAATCCGAGATGTAGACGGGGATCTCCTTGCCCGAAACGGGATTGATCGCGGTCAGTCCCTCGATCCGCACACCCGTCTTATCCTTGACGAGCTGTGTGCGTTCAAACTCAGTCTTTTTCGCGCATTCCTCGCGGTAAGCATCCAGCGCGTCGATGTTGGCGATGCGATCGCGGTACTTCTCGATGATGGGATGCTCGGGCGCGATGACCATGAAGGTCACGCCAAAGAGGGTGTCACAGCGCGTGGTGTAGATACGCAGGCTCTCGTCGCATTCCTTCAAGCTGAAATTCACGAAAGCACCCGTGGAGCGACCGATCCAGTTGACCTGCTGTTGGGTGATATTGGGAAGGTAGTCGACCTCGTCAAGTCCCTCCAACAGCTTGTCGGCGTACTCCGTGATGCGGAGATACCAGACCGTCTTGGACTTCTGCACGATATCGCTCTTGCAGATATCGCATTTGCCGCCCTGCGAATCCTCGTTGGAGAGCACCACCTTACAGCTCGGGCAGTAGTTGACCAGCGCGGTATCGCGGAAGACAAGTCCCTTCTCAAACATTTTCAAAAAGATCCACTGCGTCCAGCGATAGTAGTCCTCCTCCGTGGTGTCCACAACGCGATCCCAGTCGAAGGAAAAGCCCACGCGACGAAGCTGCGCGGTGAACTTCTCGATGTTGCGGTCGGTGACCTCTCTGGGGTGGATGCCGGTCTTGATGGCATAGTTCTCGGTGGGAAGACCGTATGCGTCGAAGCCGATCGGGAACATGACGTTATAGCCCTGCATCCTTCTCTTTCTCGACACCACCTCCAAGCCCGAATAGGCCTTGATGTGTCCGACGTGCATACCCGCTCCGCTGGGGTACGGGAACTCCACGAGGGTGTAATACTTAGGCTTGTCGCTCGTGTCCTCTGCGTGGAAGGCCTTTGCCTCCTCCCATGCCTGTTGCCATTTCGGCTCGATCTGTCTGAAATCGTATTTCATCTCTTTCACTCTCCCTTTGCTTCGGCTTTTTCGTCGATGCCGATATAGTGGATTTCCTCTGCATCGCCGTACAGCTTTTCCAGCTTATAAAATTCCCGCGACTCGCGGCTGAATATGTGTAGGATCACCGAGCCGTAATCCAAAACGACCCAGTTGTTGTTATCCCTACCCTCATAGTGAAGCGGGTCGACCTCTCTTTGGCCGATGCGGAACTCCACCTCGCCTCCGAGAGACTTGACCTGCGTGCTGGACCGACCCGAGCAGATCACGAAATAATCGGTGATCACGGTCTGATCCTTCACGTGTAAAACACGGATGTCCTCTGCCTTTTTGGCATCCAGCACGTCGAAAATGGCGTGCGTCAGAGCCTCGGGGTCGGCATCCTTTAACGATGGCAATGCTTCTGTGATGATCTCTTCCATAACGGTATCCTTTCTATGGTCTTATGCATTGTTTTCTCCCTCCCACGTGGGCGCGGGAGACAGGTAGATCCTATGAAAATCCGGATGATCCGTGCGATCAAAGATCCCGTTCGGATCAAACATATCGGGGGAAAGCGGCGATGACGGCATCAGGTATTCGTTGACCGCCCGACACATTCCCTCCTTGTTTAAGCTGTAATACCACGCGCCGCTGGTTCCCTGCACGGCCTCTCCGGGGGCTGTGAGCATCCGACACTCCGTGGTTTCGCCCTTCATGAGGCGATTTGTAAGGCGCATGGCCTCGGGAAGCGGCAGATCGGTCTGCATACGTGGGAACACCGCCCAAATGATCCGCGCCACCGTGCTCGCGTTCAGCCCCTCGCAGGCCTGCCAAAAGGCTTGCAGAAATTGCTTTTGCGCGTCCAACCGTCCGATATCGGCATTGGCGTAGCCCGATCGGAAGCGAAGAAATCGCTCGGCCTGCGCGCCGTCGAGATGCTGATCCCCTGCCGAAAAGGCAACGGTCAGGCCTTGCGCGTCATCGGTGTAGAACATATCCCTCGGAATGTGGATATCCACGCCTCCAACCGCGTCGACCACGTCCGACACACAATCGAGATCCATCGAAACGGCATACGTGATCGGCACGCCCAGCCCCTCCGACAAAAGCCGCTTGACGCCGCTTAGTCCAAGCGTGGAGAGCGCTCCGTTCAGCTTTTTATAGTCACGGTCGGTGTAGGCCGCGTAGGTGTCTCTTGGGATCTGCAAGACGCTGACGCGTCCCGTGGTCTCCTCCAAGGCCAATACCATGATGCTATCGGTCAAGCCTGCCGCGCGGTCACATCCCAAAAACAGGACTCTTGTGACGCTATCGCCAACGACCGTTTGTATATCCTCCGCGCTTGCATCCTCGGCGGTTGGGCGTTGGACAAACAAGCAGGCGATACAACTGAATAATACAACCAAACCGGTTGCAAATAGAAGAACTCGACGCATACCGTTACCTTCCCTTTTTTGAAAGTTATGTAACGGGGATGCGCTTTATCCTCTGTCTCGTTCTCTCTCGGCGATCAGGAAATTCCTTGCCTCCGAAGTCTCTCGCGCCACGATCTTCCCTTCCTCCACCAGATCCTTCACGGTCATGTTAAAGGAGAGGATCAGGGTGTCGCGCAAGAGGGTGGCTCGCTCCCGCTCGGTCATGCCGACGGGATCGGCTCCCCAAAAATACCGACGCAGAAGCACGCAGGCTTCAAAATCACGCGAGGCGTCGATATAGTCGGCTAAATACAGGAGCTTTTCCTCTATGGTCATGTCTGCGCGTCCCGTGGTGTGCCAGCGAACCGCATGTATCAAAACGGGGTCTGCAAATGCGGGGTACTTCACAGGGATCTGCGCCGCCGCCGTTTGGGCGTGCAGGGTCTTGGGCGCGAGCCGAGCTTCCTCGCTCACCTCCAAGCCGTATGCTTGGCAAAGCGCGATCTGCTCCTCGACGCTACGTTCCTTTGTCACGTCATGCAAGAGCGCGGCCGCCCGCAAGAGTGCTGTTTGGCTTGGACAATAGAGCTCGCTCAATCGCGCTACCATGTCCTCCACCGCCACGGTATGGCGGAAGCGCTTGGGCGACATACTCTGCATCACGCGCTCACGCAGACTGTCGAGCATCGCATCGGTAATCTCTATCATTATGCTTCCACTCCGTTCGTATCAAACGTACAAAAAATTGTCTTGAATGTATTTTTCCACCGAGCCGACCACCATATCGTTGATCGGACGTCCCTCTCGGATCGCCTCTCGGATATCGCTGGACGAAAGCTCGATCGGCTCGCTGACGATGCGTCGAGCGACCTTTCCGTAGGTGGCTTGATATTCCGCGATGCGCTTCACGATCAAAGCGTCGAGCGAGGGATCGGCCTCCCTGCGGATATAGACAGGATAGCACAGCCGAAAGATCTCGTCTGCCTCCCTCCATTGACTTAGTGTCAACAGCATATCGGTACCGCAAAGCAGAAAGAGACGGTCGCCCTCACGGGTCAGCTCACGCAGAGTGTCCACCGTGTAGCTCCTGCCACCTCGGCGGATCTCCATATCGCTCACGATCACGCCGTCCACGCCCTCGAAGGTCAACCGACACATTTCAAGCCGTTGTGCGGCCGTGGCAAGCCCGTCTGCCTCCTTGTGCGGAGGCTGGGCGGTTGGGATCACATAAAGGATATCCAACCACATCTGCTCCATAAAGGCCTTCGCCGCGGCAAGGTGTCCCTTGTGGGGAGGCGAGAACGTCCCCCCGTAGATTCCCACACGCATGGTCTTACGGAAGCTCGATGATCGGCTTCTTTTCCGATCGACGGTAGAGCACGATCTTCTTTCCTGTCACTGCCACCACGTCCGCCTCCAAGGCCTCTGCCAGAGCGTCGGCCACCTCGCGAGGCGTGGCTCCGCTGTTGTCCAGCGTGTTCAGCTTGATCAGTTCTCTTGCCTCCAAGGCATCCGAAAAGGTTTTGAGCATGTTTTCGGAAAGTCCGCCCTTGCCGATCTGCATAATGGCGGGGAGGTCGTTTGCGAGCCCACGTAGATAGGCTCTTTGCTTGGATGTTATCATGTTTTGATTCCTTTCCATGGTCGTGTTCTCAATTTGTCCAGCCCTGCTCACGCATGACCGCAAAGATCTCCTCGGTGGAGACCGACAGAATGCGAACGAACTGCTTTTCGTTTAGGAAGATCATCAGCGTACTGCTTTCCAGCTTGACCGATTGCACGTCGGCGCGTTTGAGCTCCAAGCGATGCTTTCCATGATCCAAGGAAAGAAAGACCATGGTGGTATCGGTCAGGATAAGATACCCTCCAACGATCCCGTTCTTGACGGTGAAGCTCACCCGACAGTCCAGATGGAAGGGCTTTGGCAGGGACTTTTTGATTCGTTTATAGGGGATGTCCCGCACGAAGGAGACGATCGGGATCAGCAATGCCACCAGCAAGACCATGACCGCTCCACCGAACAGTCCCACCTCCCAGCCCAAAAGCAAGGTGAAGATCCCTCCCGTAACAAGTCCAATGAAGATCGAAAAGGGTCTAACAGAGGGCTCGAAGAAATATTCCCAAAATTTCATGCGCGCATCAATCCTTTTGCAGATAGGTCTGCAAGGTCTCGGCAAAGCGAGCCATCGCCACTCCGCGGTGCGAAACGGCGTTCTTTTCCTCGGGGGTGACCTCCGCAAAGGTCTTTTGATAGGGCTCATAGTAGAACAACGGATCGTAGCCGAAGCCGCCGTTTCCGTGATACTCACGCAAGAGCCTGCCGCGCACCTCTCCGCGCACCGTGAAGGATCGTCCGTCCGGCAACACGCAGGCCACACAGCAAACGTAGGCCGCTCCGCGTCCCTCATCCGGCACGTCCTTCAATTTTTCCAGAACAAGCTGGTTGTTCGCTTCGTCATCGTGACCGCCCGCATAGTGATTGCGCTCGGCGTACCGCGCGGAATACACCCCCGGCTCTCCGTTGAGCGCGTCCACGGTCAGTCCCGAATCGTCGGCAACACCAATGTAGCCGTCCACAGCCGCCACGGTTGCCTTGGTCAGGGCGTTTTCCTCAAAGGTCTCGCCGTTTTCCTCGATCTCACCGTGAATGCCGACGTCGTCGAGGGATAAGACCTCCACCCCGGGCATCAGCTCAGCCATCATCGTGCGAAGCTCCTCGATCTTTTTTTGATTGCGAGATGCCAATACAAGTTTCATGCTTTTTTCTCCGTTTTAATTCTCAAACAAGGCTTTTACAAATTCTTCCTGATCGAATTCCTGCATATCGTCAAGCTGCTCGCCGACGCCGATGAACTTGACGGGAATGTTCAACTCCTGTCGAATCGAGATCACGATACCGCCCTTTGCCGTTCCGTCCAGCTTGTTCAGGATCAATCCCGTCAACGCGGCCGCATTCTTGAACTCCTTGGCTTGCAGAATGGCGTTCTGTCCCGTGGTAGCGTCCAGCACCAAGAGGTTC
>JAZSKO010000109.1:0-4053 GCA_045534875.1 Eubacteriales bacterium
GGCTTCGATCTCACTTCACCCTGCGCCATGAGTATTTCGCCTCCTTCTTCTCCCGGGACGGACGCTTCGATGAGGCGGAGTTCCCTCTGCTTGTGACCAACATCAACAGACTGGTCACCGAAATGAACGCATACGGAGACAAGGACGATCCCCTCAGCGAGAGGATCGAGCTGTATCTGCTGGATATTGGTATCACCGCGGCGGAGATCCAAAGCATTCGGGATATCTGGCTGGAGGACTGACCGAAAAAGCAACGTAACCTCATAAAAAAAGCGGTTGTTCCTGACCGAAAGGCTTGGAACAACCGCTATTTTTGGTTTGGTGGAAGGTGTGAAACGTAAAACGACCCTTTTTGAATCATCTACATTCCACACCTCCGCTCAAACCCGCAGGTACAAGCCTCACAGGTCATACCGGCATTCGGAAGCCTTGCGTCAGGCTCGTTTCAAATAATATCCCTTGTAGGTGGTGACCATAGCCGTCGCTGCGCTTGCAGGATCGGACAACAGCGCGCTATCAATGGCCGTACCGCTCGTCGCGCTCGACGAGGTGGCGTGGAACCAGCCGTCGGCAACAGCGAAGTCGACTTCGGCCAGAGCAGTTCCGTAGAACGCATTCTGGTTGATGGCCGTCACGCTTGCGGGAATATTCACCGACACGAGAGCCGAGCAGGAATAGAATGCGCTGGTATCGATGGTAGTCACACCTTCAGGGATGACGATGGACGTAAGGCTCTTGTTGTAGCTGAATACGCCCTGTCCGATATAGGTAAGCCCCTCGGGCAGAACGATCTCGGCAAATGCGCAGGAATTAAAGGTGTTGTTTTCCAATCGCGTGATATTCTTAGAGAGCGTTACTGAGGCAAGGGACGTACAGCCGTAGAAGGCGTTGCTGCCGATGGCGGTCACGCTGTCGGGAATGACGATGGCGGTAAGGCTCGTGCAGCGGTAGAAGGCGTCGTTTCCGATGGTCGTCAGCGTGCTGGGCAGGGTCACGCTTGCCAGCGCCTTGCAATCCTGGAACGCATCCTCTCCGATGGTCAGCAGACCCTCGGGGAGTACGATGGACACCAGCGCAGAGCAATCCTGGAACGCGGCCTTACCGATGGAGGTCACGCCCGTGGGGATCGTAATGCCCGTAAGCGCCTTGCATCCTCTGAAGACGGAGTCTGCGATCTCGGTGAGGCTCGCAGGGAGCGTCACGTTCGTCAGAGCCTCACAGTAGTAGAAGGCGTTTTTCGCAACGGTGGTCACGCCGTCGGGAATGACGATGGCCGTCAGACTCTTACAGGTAGAGAACGCGTCGTGCTCGATGGCCGTCAGCGTGCTCGGGAGAGTCACGGAGGTGAGACTCGTGCAGTTGTAGAACGCCTGGTAATCAATGACGCTCACGCCCTCGCTCAGCGTTACCGAGGTCAGACCCGAGCAGCCCGAAAAGGTGCTGCTGGGAATCGTCGTGATATTCCCCGGGATCACGATCTCCCGAAGAGCCGTGCAGCCGGTGAATACGCCCGTGCCCATGGAGGTAACGGTGGTGGGAATTTGGATCGAGGGCAGAGCCGTGCAGTAGGCGAAGGCGCTGTAGCCGATGGCCGTCAGCCCCTCGGGAAGGGTGATATCCGTCAGCAGCTTGCAGCCGTAGAATGCCTGACTTTGGATCTCGGTCAGCGTGCTCGGCAGGGTCACCGACGTCAGCTTGACGCAGTTGGTGAACGCACCGCTCTCAACGACCGTCACGCCCTCGGGGATCACGATGGATACGAGGCTCTTGCAGGAGTTGAAGGTATCATTGTCGATATAGGTGATATTTTTGGAAAGGGTGACCGACGCGAGGGACTCACAGCCGGTGAACGCGCTGTATTCGATCACGGTCACGGTGTCGGGGATCACGATCTCGGTCAGCGCCTTGCAGGTGCTGAACGCCGCGTTTCGGATGGCCGTCAGTGCATCGGGAAGGTCGACCTCCTCCAGTGCCCAACAGTTCGTGAAGGTGCCTCTTTCGATGACGGTCACGCCGTTCGGGAGCACGACCTCGGCAAGAGCGTTACAGCCGTCAAAGGCGAACTCGCCGATGGCCGTCACGCTGTCGGGAATGACGATGGAGCGGAGCGCCTTACAGTTGCGGAAGGTACTGCCGCCGACGGCGGTGAGGTTTCGGCTCAGCGTAACCTCCTCCAGCGCGGAGCAGGTTGAGAACACGTAGGTACCCATGGTCGTGACGCTGTCGGGAACCGTGACGCGCTCCAGCTTCGCGCAAGACGAGAACGCAGAGTCGCCGATGGAGGTGACGGTGTCGGGGATGGTGATCTCGGTGAAGGCGCATCCGTTGAAGGCGTAGCGGCCGATGGTCACGAGCCCCTCGTTCAGGGTAACGGACGCGAGATTCTTACAGCCTTGGAAGGTGTAATTCAAGGAGGTCACACCGGCGGGCACCGTGATCTCGGTGAGGGATTCGCAGGTCTTGAAGGCATAGTCGCCGATGGAGGTAAGGGTATCGGGCAGGGTAATATCGCTCAGCTTCTTGCAAAGCTCGAACGCATACCTTCCGATGGAGAGAAGCCCGTTAGAAAGGCTTACCGAGGTCAGCGCGTCGCAATCCTTAAACGCCTGCTCTCCGATGGAGGTGACGCTCGCGGGGATCACGATGGCGGTCAGCGCGTCGCAGTAGCCGAAGGTACCGTACTCGATGGCGGTCAGATTCCTGCTGAGGGTAACGTCGGTCAGCTTGTAGCAGAAGGCGAAGGCGCTCTTGCCCAGCGTGGTCACGCTGTCGGGGAGGACGATGCTTTCAAGCGTCTCACAGCGGTTGAACGCATCGTTGCCGATGGAGGTGATGGTGCTCGGGATGGACACGTCGGTGAGCTTGGAGCATCCGCCAAAGGCGGAGCTGCCGATGGAGCTGACACCGCTCTCCATGGTGACCGCAGTCAGATTCTTACAGTTGTAGAACAGCTGATTGGAAACGGCGGTGACGCTGCCGGGGATCGTCACCTCGGTCAGCGCGTTACAGCCGTAGAAGGCGTTTGCGCCGATGGCCGTGACGGTATTGGGGAATAGGATCTCGGACAGGGCGGTGCAGCCGCTGAAGGCGGCGCTGCCGATGCTGACCAGCCCGCTGTGAAGCGTGACGCTTTCCAGCGCGGTGGCGTTGGTGAATGCGCGATCTCCGATAGAGGTTACGCTTGAAGGAATATCGACGGAGGTAAGCGCCTGAGCGTCGTAGAAGGCGTTGCTTCCGATCGTCGTAACGGTAGCGGGGATCGTGATATCCGAAAGCTTCCTGCAGGAGCTGAAGGCGTAGTCGCCCAGCGTGATCAGACCGTCGGAAAGCACCACCTCGGTCAGCTCGGAGCAGCCGTAGAAGGACATATAGTTCAGCGTCGTGATGCTTGCGGGAATCGTCACGCTCCGGAGCAGCGTGCAGTTGGCAAAGCCGGTCTTTTCGATCTGGGTAACGGGGGTATAGTTGTAGACCGAAGGAAGAACGACGTTGCTCGGCATACTGCTCTTATTCGCCATCTTGACGGAGTACGTGCCGTCGGCAAGCTCTGTAAAGGTGAAGTAATCCGAGTGAGTCAGACCGCAGTATACGCAGTTGCCGCCCTCGTATTCGTGATCCTTGACCTCAACAAAGCTGTCCACGCGCACGTCGCCGCAGGCATTACAGGTATGGGTTGTGTAGCCTCGCTCACCGCAGGAGGCAGGAGTGACAACGGCCGTATAAGTGTGCCCCGTGGCAGGAATCGTCTGCTGAGCGGCGAGGACTTCGCCGCAGACCGAGCATTTCTTGCCGGCGGTCAGACCGGAGGCGGTACAGGTGGCGTTCACGGCGGGGATGATCTCTTCGGTGTGGCCAAGAGCCAATACGGTGTGCTGTGTTTCAAGAACCGCATGGCAAACCGAGCATTTCACGCCCTCGGTCAGTCCCTCCTCAGTACAGGTAGGCGCGACGGCGGGGATGGTTTCATTGGTATGACCCGTTGCAGGGACGGTCTGCTGCGCGGTGATGATCTCATCGCATACCGAGCATTTCGTGCCCTCGGTCAGTCCCTCC
>JAZSKO010000066.1:0-5228 GCA_045534875.1 Eubacteriales bacterium
CCCACCGAATATGTCACGGTGGAGTTCTCCTTGACGCGCCAGTCGATCTCCTTGAGGTACTTATCCATGGTCTCCTTGTAGTCCAGAATGGTAAGTCCCAGATTACGAACCTTCTCTCTCTGCTTACGGTAGAGAATGTACGCCTTGGCAACATCGTCGTAGCCAGCCTTGATCAGAACCGACTCCACGCTGTCCTGGATCGCCTCCACGGACACGGTCTCGTTCTCGATCTTCGGCTCAAACTCGGCCGTCACCTTCAAGATCAGAAAATCAATGATATCCTTGTGGTACTGTCTTTGGCAGGCCTCAAATGCCAGCTCCATGGCCTTGCCGATCTTGGAAAGATCGAGATCCACGACCTTCCCGTCTCGTTTGATTACACGGTACATACTGCGCTCCTTTTCCTTCTTTTTTTCTTTCTTTTTTCGTTCCGATTATCGTCGGCGCGCGCCGACGGCGATTGGTTTTGGGTGGGAATTCTTGCCTCTCTGCGCCCGATTTTATAACGATTCCAATTCTCGTTCTAAAACCGTCGGCAGCTCTGCCCCAAAATGGGGCGAATCGTTTATATTATAGCATCTTTGCCTCTGCTTGTCAAGGGGCAAACCACAAGTTCTTGTGTTTTTTTGGAAAAATTTTCACAAGATATTGTAATTTCCCAGTTTTTCCCTTTTTCCTGAAAAACGACAAAAAAGAAGCGAGATTCGCTCGTCTACGCCTTGACACGGATGGGGATTTGTGTTATAATAACCAAAAAGAAGCTCTTTTTTTCTTTTTCATTCTAAAACCATTCAAATTTTTTGAGAAAGGACGTTCTCCCCTTGGAGAACCGGTGTGTTTCATCATGAGATCTCTTTCGCTTCTGTCAGATTGGACCCTGCGCGAGGAGGCGCTTTCGGTTTCTGCCAACATGGCAGACGCCGTTTTGAAGAAGGCCGACGGCTGGCTCTCTGTCCCCTCCCTCCCCTGCGACGTGCATACTGCCCTCCATCAGGCGGGCATCATCGGCGAGCCCCTGGTGGGCGGCAACAGCTTTGATTGCCTTTGGGTGGAGGATCGGAGCTGGTGGTTCTGCAAGCGCTTTACCCTGACGAAGGAGCAGCTCTCGGTCAGCGGCGCGGAGCTCTTTATTGAGATGCTGGATATTCACGCCGATCTCTTTCTCAATGGTCGCCACATCGGTCACCACGCCAGCGCCATGTATCCCTTCTGCCGCGACGTGCTTCCCTTCCTCTGCGAGGGAGAGAACACCCTGCTCATCCGCCTGACGGTGGGCTTGGAGCGCGTTTCGGACGAGGACGTGGCCGAGGTTCGCCAGTTCGTTGCCTGCGAGTTCCGCAGCCGTCGCCCCGGTCGCGGAGAGGAAAAGCGCGTGGCTCTGCGGAAGCCCCAGTACGTCTTTGGCTGGGACCAAGCCCCGCGTCTTGGCACCTGCGCCATCGCGGGAGACGTGCGCTTGGATCTTTTGGACACCGTGGTGGTGCGCGACCTTCGCTTTGAGACCTTGGAGCTGACCGAGAACGGCGCGCGCCTTTTGGTGGAGGCCGAGATCGAGAGCCGTCAGAGGCTCTACGCCAAGGAGTGCGAGGCTGTGTTCACGCTGGAATACAACGGCGAGGTCGTTCACACCCATCGCCTGTCCTACCTCTCCCAGCCCGGTATCCACTACTGCGATTTCAGCTTCACGCTGGAAGATCCCGCTCTTTGGTGGCCGAACGGCTACGGCGAGCAGAATCTCTACACCGCTCGCGTCACGGTCTGCGACCGCGAGGGAGGACAGGATGAAAAGAGCATCGTCACGGGTGTTCGCACCGTTCGTCTTGACATGAGCGACCTTGGAAACGACGAGCGTCGCTACGCCTTCTTCGTGAACGGAAAGAAGATCTACTGCAAGGGCATGGACTACATTCAGGTCAACTGCCTCTACGCCGAGGCTACCGATCAGATGCACGAGCGTCTTCTCACCGCCGCGCGTGACGCCTCCTTCAATATGCTCCGCTTCTGGGACGGAAACCTCTATCAGAGCGACTTCGTCCACGCGCTTTGCGACCGCTATGGTCTGTTGGTCATCGAAAACTTCTGCTTCGCCTGCGGTGCTTACCCCGACCATCTCCCTGAATTTCAAAAGGAGGTCGAGCGCGAGGCGGTCTATCAGCTTCGCCGTCTGCGTAGCCATCCCTGCGTGGCTCTCTGGTACGGAAACGGAGAGTGCCACGGACTTCTCGGCAGCTACCTCGGTCGCCGCTACTTCGACGAGTACACCCCGCAGATCCATACGGGCGGTACCTACCTCTACAACGATCTGCTCCCCCGTCTGCACCGCGGACTGGTGGCGTCGGTGGGCTATCAATGCTGCACGCCCTTCGGCGGCTTCGAGGATCAGCAGACCGAAAAGAGAGGCGATATGCACTACTATCCCTTCCTCAACCTCGCTCCCGACAATCAGCAGTACCGCATCTCGGCGAAGTCCTATGAGGACCTCAACTGCAAGTTCATCACCGAGAGCGGCGTGATGGGTCCCCCCTCGGTCGAGGCGATCACGCGCTACTGCGGAGGACGCGAGAACACCGACTTTGACAGCCCCATCTGGGAGCATCACCGCAACACCTTCGAGCGTCTGGCCGTTCGTGACGCGATCCATCGGCATTTTACGGGCGTAAGAGAGCTTTCCTTGGAGGAATACTGTCATCTCGGCGGCTTGTTCCAAGCCGACCTGCTCTCCTTCGCCGCCGATCGCGTGCGCCTGTGCTATGAATCGGCAGGCTCGCTGTTCTGGTGCTTCACCGACGGCTTCGGCGAGATCGGATTCAGCGTCATGGATCACGACCAGAACCCCAAGCCCGCCTACTACGGTCTGCGCCGCGCCTACGCGCCCTGCCGTTTGCTCCTTTCCAAGGAGGAGGGTGTGGTGCGCGTCTACGCCGTCAACGACACCGCCGAGGCACGCGACTGGGAGGTGGAGCTTGGCTACACCGACTTCACGGGTGAGAAGAATACCCGTCAGACCGTGACCGTTCATGTCCCCGCCTTTGAAAAGCTCTTGCCCGTGGGCGAGCTTCCGCTTGGCAAGGACGATCTGACGCGCGGCGTCTTCTACGCCAAGGAAGCGTCCGGCACTCTCTCCACGGCCTTCCTCCGCGGTGCGGATTTCTGCGAATTGGAGATCCCGAAGGCGGCAAGCCTTACGGTCACGGAGGTCGAGCAGGCAGGCGACGCGCTCTCCTTCACCGTTACCGCCGATTGCTTCGCCTACGCCGTTCACTTCTCGCTTCCCGCCGAGGCGCGTCTCTCGGATTGCTACTTCCATCTGCTCCCCGGTGAGTCCAAGCGCGTCACTCTCTATAACGCGGCCGACCTGCAAGTGAAAACGGTCACCGCCTCCTGCCTGTTCCGTCCGTAATACAAACGATCACATGAGAGGAGCGCGTATGAAAACACGGCGAACCGAACGAATCGAACAGCTTGTCACCGCCGCGCTCCTGCTCGCCGTCGGGATGCTTCTCCCCTTTCTCACGGGGCAGATCAAGGAGATCGGCGATTCCCTGCTCCCCATGCATCTGGCGGTGCTGCTCTGCGGTCTTCTCTGTCGCGGATGGTACGGCGGCGCGGTAGGATTGATCCTGCCCTTCCTGCGAAGCCTGTGCTTCGGGATGCCGCCCCTCTATCCCAACGCGGTCTGGATGTCCTTGGAGCTTGCCACCTACGGCTTGGCCGTGGGTCTCCTCTATCACGGCGCGTTTCGCGGATGGCGGCATCGCGTGTGGCCATCCCTCGGGATCGCCATGCTGGCAGGACGCGTGGTGTGGGGCGTGGCAAAGGCGCTTTTGCTTGGGGTCGCCGACAAGCCCTTCCCTCTGTCTGCCTTCTGGGCGCAGGGCTTTCTCGACGCCATCCCCGGCATCCTGCTTCAATTTTTGCTCATCCCTCCCATCCTGCTTCTCCGGGAGAAACGAAAACGACCTTGATCGCACAAACCAAGAAAGGATACCCCACGACATGAACATTGGCGGATTTCAAAAGCTGACCGTTCAGGATTTCCCCGGACGCGTGGCCTGCATCGTCTTTACCAACGGCTGTAATTACCGTTGCCCCTTCTGTCACAACGCCCTGCTTGTGGTCGACCCCTCGGGAGAATACACCGAGGAGGAGGTCTTTGCCTACCTGCAAAAGCGGCGCGGCGTGTTGGACGGTGTGGTGATCACGGGAGGTGAGCCGTTCCTGCAACCGGATCTTTTGCGCGTGCTGGGTCGCATCAAGGAATTGGGGCTTGACGTGAAGGTGGACACCAACGGCACCTTCCCCTCCCGCTTGCGCGAGGCCTTGGATGCATCCTTGATCGACTACGTCGCCATGGACATCAAGAACGCCAAGGACGCCTACGCCGAGACGGTGGGGCTTCCCTCCTGCTCTCTCTCGGCCGTGGAGGAGAGTGCCTCTCTCCTGCTTTCGGGTAAGGTGGACTACGAATTCCGCACCACGATCGTATCCGGCCTTCACACTCCCGAACGGATGCACGCCATCGGTGCGTGGATCCGCGGCGCGAAGCGCTACTTTTTACAGCCCTTCCACGATAGCGGCAATCTGATCGGCTCTTCCCCCATGGAAGCCCCCGACGCCGACACCCAAAAACAACTCCTAGAAATCGCCCGTCTCTACATTCCCTCTGCTGAGCTTCGAGGGTGAGGGGGGAAAGACCTTGGAGGGGAGAGGACTTTTTCGGAAAAAAGTCCTCTCCCGTCCAAACCTCCCCACTCTCAAAAACCTCCAAAGAGGACACCAAAATGCGTTGCATTTGGTCTCCTCTTTGGAGTTCTTTTTTAGGGGAGGTGTTGTGTTTTAGAGAGTGCGGCTACGCGTTTTTTTCTATGGCAATACTCTTTTCCTAAGGACAATAGCCGTAGGGCGGGAGCCACGCCTCCGCCATACGGGTTCACATAAGACTTTGTAGAAAGCAAAAACACGAAGCGATGTTTCTAAAACAGAACACCTACCTCGAACCCAACTCAAAAAAGGGAATCCAAGTGCAAAACACTTGGATTCCCTTTTTTGAGGTTCTTAAGTCGGAGGCCAAGCGGTCTTAGGAAGACAAAAGCTCCTGACATCACCTTGGCTCACAGAACGACATGGCTACGATCCGACTTTGTTTCTAAACCAGAACACCTACCTCGAACCCAACTCAAAAAAGGGAATCCAAGTGCAAAACACTTGGATTCCCTTTTTTGAGGTTC
>JAZSKO010000161.1:0-9961 GCA_045534875.1 Eubacteriales bacterium
CGAACACCACCAAGCGGTTGTGGTTGGTGCCCCACACCCAACGCTCACCGTTGGGGTTTTTCTTGCCGGGGGGATCTCCCATGGTAACGACCACGCCCTGCGGCTGATCGAAGGTATCGGGATTTCCCTTATCGTTGATAAAGCTGGTAATGGTGTAATCCAAACCGTAGTAACGGTCCAGAACCAAAATTTGGTTCAAGCCCGTATTGGCGAGGTAAACCTTTCCCTCCTTATCGGTGACGAGGTCGCTGGGGTTATCCAGCTTCTCAATGCCGATATCGGCGGCGCTTACGGTCTTAATGGCCGTGTAAGCATCCGGCGAATAGAGCGCGTCTCCGTTGATGGAGTAGGTGTAGGTTTGATAAGCCGAGGATGCGCTGGTACCGATCATAAAGCACGGGAGCAGCATGGTGAGTGCCAATACGATCATCAGAATTGATTTGATTTTTTTCATATTGACCCTCCTTTTAGTCTTTCATACCACTGGTACCCATGGTCTCGATGATGTTCGACTGCGTGATGACGAACACGAGGATCGGCACCATCATCATCATAACCGTGGATGCAGCGGATGCACCTGCACGCTTAATTCCACCTGCCATGATCTGACCGATTGCGTAGTTAAAGGATTTGAGCTGCTCGGAATAGATGTAGATCGAGGCTCCTTGGTTCCACAGGGATTGGAAGGAGTATACGATCAGCGTCAGCCACGCGGGCTTAACCATCGGCATCGCGATGGTCCAGTAGGTGCGAAGCTCGCTTGCTCCATCCAGCCGCGCGCTTTCCAGCACGGCATCCGACACGCCGCTATCCATAAACTGCTTCATCAGGTACAATCCCAAGGTGTAGCCCCAAGCGGGAACGATGATCGCCCAGTAGGTATCCACCATTTTGAGAGCACTCATCAGAATGAAGCTGGTGATACCCGTAACGGTCGAGTGGAACATCAGAGAGGTCTGGATCGTCTTAAAGATGATCTTTCCTCCCGGGAACTTGATCTTTGCCAGTGCATAGGCTGCCATGGATGCGATGAACAAGTGACCGAACGTACCCATTACCGAGGTAAACACCGTGTTAAAGATGTAACGGGAGAACGGCACCCAAGAGGTGTTCATCAGGTTGAACAGATCCTTGTAGTTCTGTAAGGTGGGCTTCATTACGTAGAAGCGAGGCGGATACATCCACAACTCATCGAGAGGCTTGAGCGACTGCATGATCACGTAGATCATAGGAAGCACCATGAACGCGCCCAAAAGGACGAGCATGATGGTGATTCCAACGTCGCCTCCTGCGGAACGGGACAGGACAACCTTGTGTTTTCTTGTTCTTAATTTTGCCATGTCACGTACCTACCTTCGAAAGCATTTTCTTAACCAGCATGTTCGCGCCGACCATGATCAGGAACAGCACAACCGCGATCGCGGAGGAGTATCCGATCTCATAGCGCGCTCCGCCGTAGTCCTCCAAGTGGTGCATAATGGTATGCGCCGCGTAGTCGACCGACGGGAATCCGCAGAGTGCGTTTACGATACCACCGAAGCCGAACGCGCCGGTGATCGCCATGACCGCACCGAACATCAACTGCGGCTTCATGCTGGGCAAGGTGATGTACCAAAGCTCTTGCCAACGGTTCTTGATACCGTCCACAGCGCCTGCCTCGTAGAGCGAGCGATCAACGCCCTGCAAGCCCGCGATAAAGGACAGGAAGGCGGTACCGAGCGAGGTCCAAAGTGCCACGACGATACAAAGGGGCATTACGTAGTCTGCATCCTTGAAGAATGCGATCGGCTCGGTGTAGAAGCCCAGCTCGATCATGGTTGCGTTGACCCATCCCTGCGCGTCCGCGTCGAACAGCACACCCCAAATGAGGTACACCGATCCGGAAATGGAGGGCGCGTAGAAGATCAGAGTAACGATTGCGCGGATCTTCGGGCCAAGCTCATTGATGAACCATGCGATCAGGAAGGACATCAAGTAGGAAACAGGGCCTACGATCACAGCGAAGATCAGAGTATTCTTGCAGGCGATCAGGAAGATATCGTCGGCAAAGAAGAGGTTGATGTAGTTTTCGATCCAAACGAAGTTCGGGATCTGCAACATGTTAAAGTCCGTAAAGCTGATGACGATAGACAGAATAACGGGCGTGATGGTGAACAGAGTAAAGATCAACAGATAGGGGGCGATCATGAGATATGCCACCCAGTTCCGCTTCATCTCTTTTCTGATCCACTGGCCGTAGGTCAAATCTTTTCTGGCAACAGCTTGATATTCTGCTGATTTTTTCGGCATTTTGCGGTTCTCCTTTACAGATTTTTTAGAAGCGGAGTATTACATAGTCTCAGCGATGTCGATCAAGCACTCGGAAATGAAGTACAGAAGCTGGAGCTCGTTCAAGGACTTGATCTCATAGCCACCGTTCTTCTTCTCCTGTGTCTGCTTTCCTACATTCATATAATAGGTAGGAACTGTGATCTCTTTTCCGCTGACCTTGACAACGATCATCTCGCTTCCATCCCACTTCTCTGCCAGCTTTTCTGCATAGACCGTTGCAACGTCCAGAATCTGGCTCTCACGCTCATTGGCGAGCGCCTGCTTGGTCTGCACGATCAATGCCTCATACTCGGTGGAGAGATTCTCGAGCGCGTTCATTGCCACAAGAACCTGCGTTTCGCGCTTATCAGCCAAGGACTGACCGATCTCAAGGGTTTCCAGATGGAACTCCTCGCGCTTACGCGTGATCTCTTTGTTAATAATATTAATGTAACTCAAAAGCTCGGTCTTGGGGTCTGCATCGTCGTTGTATGCCGAAAGGAATGCGAACTCGGTATAACGGCCGATGATGTAGTATCCGGGGTAGTTCGGAATGGATGCCAGGTTCTCGAACTGCTTGGAAACCTCGGTGAACTCATCGGGAGTCCAAGGCATGCTCTCCAAGGCCTCTCTGTTTGCCGTGGAGTGCTTTGCAGAATCACCGAGGATGGCAACCATCTCGTTTGCGTAGTCTGCCTGGCAGGGAGCATCGGTATACCACTTGGTGAACTCCCATGCATTCTTGTAGTTGTTATCGTCCTTCTTGATCAGAACCACGGCGGTAACCGAGGACACGGCGCAGTTGTTGATGCTTCCGTCCTCCTGCTCATAGCCGGGCAGCGGAACGAACATCCAGCTTCCGTCCAACTCGGTTGCAAACACCTTCAAGTGGTTGTAAAGACCGACGTATCCGGAAATGATAATGGGCATCTCTCCCGTACGGAAACGGTTTGCAGCCTCGTACTTATAGGGGAAGGAATACTGCGTGAACATATTACACATGGTCTCAAATGCTTTCAGACCAAGCTCGGATTCCAGATTGATACGCATTCCGTCATCCGCGAAGAGCTCACCGCCCATCTGGTAGAGGTACATGTTGTAGTCAACCGCCAGACCGATCTCCATGTTGTTGGATTCCAGCTTGGATTGTGCTACGTAGATGTCCTCCCACGTCTTGGGGATCTCGATCTCAAGCTCTGCGAGGATATCGGTACGAACGAACATCATCGAGAAGCCTTGGTTCTCGGGCAGACCGTAGTAGTGCATATCACCGTCGGCGTCTACCGTTCCAAGCACCATCATGGCCGCCTCGTTGAAGTTCTTGGTGACTTCATCAAAGCCATCCATCTCTTCAACGTTCATCAAAGCTCCGCGGATCGCGTAGTTGATGACCTCGGTCTGACCCAAGCCAAGGTAAGCATCGGGTCCAACGCCAGCCAGAATGGAAGGAAGCAACGTGCCTCCGGAGATCAGCTTCAGGTCAACCGAAATCTTAGAATCGGGGGTGAAATCGTTGGTGCAGAGGTTACGAATGACCTGCGATTGGTCACGACCGTATGCCAGCCACACGTTCACCGATTGGGTCTCCCCTTCTCCGGTGATGGTCTCCATAGAGCCCATGCTGTTGTAATCACGGAAGAAGCTCATCCAGAAGTTTCTGATCTCGTGCCAGATCGACTTGAAGAATCCGGCCTTGCCCTTGGGTGCTTCCACCGAGGAACCCTGGATCTGCAAGTAGTCGATTTGGAGAGGCTGGGTCTTTGCGTCGGTCAGGAACGTACCCAACGATCCGACGTAGGACTTGAAGTTGGACAAGTTCTTTGCGATCTCGTCCTCGTTATGTCCCATCTTCGCCAAAAGGGTGGACAATCTGTCACAAATACCCGTGTAGGAGGATGCCACACCAACGGTATCGTTTTTCAGTGTATTGGAAACCGCTGTCAACGCCTCCGACTGAATGATCATGTCGATCATCGTGCCGGGAAGCAGACGGTAGAAGTTGTAGTCACGGTAATCGTCAGGAGAGGAGCCCGTGAGCTTAATGATGTTCAGGTAGTCGTCGTTCAAGCCGTTCAGGATCGTCTCGATCTGACGCACCAGAGAACTCATAGAGCCGAGGGTCACCTCAAGCTGAATGGTGTAGACCACGTCGGTTGCAAAATATAAAGGATAGGTTTTGTCCTCGTTGCTTCCGTCGGTAAGGCCCTTCACCTGCCAGTTTGCGTTGTAGTCGAAGCGCCAACGGCTTGCCTCATCAAAGGGAACGCCGTTGTAGTAGCCGGCCGCATTTCCCTTCGCGGCAATGTAATCCTCCACGGTCTTGTAGGGATTTCCATTGGCATCCGCCGTGTAGATCTTCACCATACGGCAGACATACATACCATCCAGATAGCTCTGCTTGAAGCGCGAGAAGATCTCGTACATTCCGGCAGAACTGACCGAGAACTGATACTGCACCCACTGACCGGCGGTCGCCCATTTCTCCGTACCAATGGTATTGAGCATGGTCTTGCTTGCATCCACAGGAGAGGTCAAGGCATCCGAGCGATCCTCAACGGGATAAACCGCGTTGGTGGAGGTGTAGATCGTAGACTCGCCCTCGATCTTGACAATATCCTGTCCCTCGGGAAGAGCCGCGTCTCCGAGCTGGAGAGCATCCTTTACGCTCTGGATATACTGCTCATAGGATTGGAACTTCAACAGCGGCTCGGAAAGAATAACCTCCGAGATCACAACAGGCTCGTTGATTCCCTCCATGCGGAGCGTGATGCATCCGGTGGTTGCATCGGGAGTCAAAGCAAAGACGAGCGGCTCGGTGTAGTATCCAGAACTGTCCTGCAAGGTGTAGGTCATCCACGTGGGAGCCTGGATCATGGTAGGACGAAGCTCGTTATCCAGCAGGTCGGTCACATAGAAGCGGATGGTGTACTTATCCAAGAACTCCGAGATCTTCTGTGTGATGACCGTCGGACGCTCCACGATCGCGGAAGCCTGATCCTCGGACAGATACACAGTCAAACCGGCAGCCTTACCCTCGTTACAGAAGGCATCCAAGGCCTGTGCCAATCCGCCTGCGGCCTTTTGCTCATTCTTCGTGGGAACGTAGGTGTCCACGAGAACGACGCCGCCTTCATCGGTCTCCGCGCTGTAAGAAGCCCAACGCTTGGGAAGCGTGATCGACTTGACCTCGCGGAACGGAACCTCATCATTGATGTAGAACTCACGCTCGATCGAGCCGGTCTTACCCTTCAACGGATAGTAGTTGAAGGCAAAGTTGTAGAGCGCGGTTTCGGTGATCCCCTGAGAAGCGAGATCCAGCGTCCACTCCACTGCTCCGAGGCTGGGGATGTAAAGTCCCTCAACGCCATCGCAGGTTTGCAGATGCACGTAGTCGTCGATCTTCAGACCGGAGTCGGTTGCTTCCACCTCCGCCTGCGTGTAGGTCTTGACCGTTTCTCCATCCTTTACGGTCAAGCTCCAAACGCCGTCCTTGATGGTGACCACGTCGCCCTTCGTGCTCTTGAACACGCAGTTCTTCGTGACATCAAAGGCCACCGTCCGATCGGACGCCTTGACGCCTTGGTGCTTCACACGATAGTCATCGTACGAGATCGTGCCAAGGGTGTCAATGTAGTCGTAGATCGACTTGTCTGTTACGCTGCCGCCTGTGTCAGCGCTAACCGCCACAACAGCACCGCTCACAAGAAGCAAGAGAGCCATCGCAAGGCAGATGATTCTTGTGAATTTCGTTTTTCCCATTTGTGTTTCCTCCTGAAAAAGTTTTACTTATATATGATACCACAAAACCCTTTTTCTGTCAAGATAAACCTTGTTGAAAAACCATTGTCTGCTCTTCCATTTTTCGGCAAAAATCGTGTTTTCAAGCCGCAATTCGAAACAAAAAGTTTACAAAATATTTTTTCCAAAATTTTGATATTTTTAAAAAACAAGAATTAGTAAATTTAATTTACGGTATTTTTATCAAAATCATCTATTGAACGGTGTTTTTTTGTGCAACTTTTATCTTCTTTTTTGTTTATTAACATTCCTTCTTTCAAAAAGTAAATTTTGTTTACCAAAAGAAAGCATCTTACAAAAGGATTCGACAGAAAAATACAAACTTTGAGTTGGTAATCTTGCACAAATTTCACACTATTTTTTCTACATCTTCGCAGAATGCACAAAAAACCACCATTTATGACTATTTTGTTAATATTTCTTTCTTAAAGTGTAACATCTGCGTTTCAGGAGGGCTTCAAGGCAAAAAAGCAAGCCCCGACCCGCGGCAAAGTCTCCCATTTGGGAGCCTTCGCCTTGGATCGGGGCAACGCCCGTTTCTTGATGGTTTGATTAAATCAAAGCCTGTTGGATCACTTCAAAAAGCCGTTGATGATCTCCTCCTCGGCCTCCTGCTCAGTGAGTCCCAGCGTCATGAGCTTGATGAGCTGCTCTCCCGCGATCTTTCCGATGGCGGCTTCGTGGATGAGCGAGGCCTCAACGTGCGCCGCCCGGATCTCGGGGACGGCCGAAACGCTGGCCTGATCCATGATGATGGCGTCGCACTCGGTGTGTCCCGTGCAACGGTTGTTTCCGTTGATCTTGGAAACAAAATGTTGACGGCTTTGATCCTTTGCCACCGAACGGGAGACAACGTGCGTTCCTGCGTCCTCTCCGTTGAGATCGACCGAGAACACGGTCTCCGCAAACTGCTCTCCGTGCGTCATGATCTTTTCACGAACCACAAGAGTGGCATGTGCGGCAAGAGTTGCGTTCGTGACACGGCGAGTGGAATCCACGCCCTTGATCTGGGCGGTCTCCATCTCCATGTAGCTTCCCTCCTCCATGACCACGACCGTGGTGGGGTTCATAACATTTTTGCCAAGTCCGTCGCCCTCTCCGTAGTGTTTTTCGATATAGCGCACCTTGGCGTTGCGTCCCACAAAGAAGCTGTGAATGCCGCTATGCTCGCTCTCGCCCGCTCCTCCGTTGTGGATCCCGCATCCTGCGACGATGGTGATGTCACAATCCTCTCCAATGTGGAAATCGTTGTAGACCACCTCTTTCAGACCTGTCTGGGAAAGGATGACCGGAATATGCAGGCTCTCCTTTTTTGTTCCGGGCTTGACGTAAATGTCGATCCCGGGCTTATCCTCTTTCTTTACGATCGTGATGTTCTCCGAGTCGCTTTTGCCATAGAGCGATCCGTTTACGCGGATCGAATAGGCGCCCTGCGGCACCTCATGAAGCCCTGCGACCTGCTCCAAAAGTCCTTTTTGAATGGCATCCATTAGTTGATCGCCTCCTTTGTAAAGCGGCATCCTGCCTGTGCCTGCAACAGCTCGGGGAGAATATCCGCCCGATTCCCGTAGGCCGCCAGCTCTCCGTTTGCGATCACGATCACCTTGTCGGCAATATCAAGAATGCGCTCCTGATGCGAAATAATCAGGATCGTTCCCTTCGTGCGCTCATACATACTGCGGAAGACCTGGATCAGATTCTGGAAGCTCCACAGGTCGATCCCCGCCTCGGGCTCGTCGAAAACCGAGATCTTGGTGCCTCTGGCGTTGATCATGGCGATCTCGATGCGCTTCAATTCTCCACCCGAGAGAGAGCCGTCCACCTCTCGGTTGATATAGTTCTTCGCGCAGAGTCCGACCTCGGACAAATATTCACAGGCCTGCGCCACCGTAATGCTCTTTCCCGCTGCCAACGAGATCAGATCCTTGACCGTGATCCCCTTAAAGCGAACCGGCTGCTGGAAGGCAAAGCTAATTCCTTTTTTTGCGCGCTCGGTGATCGAAAGAGCAGTAATATCCTCTCCATCCAACAAGATCGAGCCGGCCGTTGGGGTATAGATCCCCGCGATCAGCTTGGCGAGTGTGGATTTTCCGCTTCCGTTCGGACCTGTGACCGCGACGAAGCGATCCTCGATCCGCAGGCTGATATCGCGCAGGATCTCTTTTCCGTTGGGGGCGGAGTAGGACAGATTTCTCAGTTCTAACATGATGTTTCCTTTTCCTTGGTTTTTCGCTTGACGGTGACTTTGCTTCGTCAACCGTATTCGCCTATTTATTTTACCTTTTTTCCTATGTAAATGCAAGTATCTGTGCCTCTTTTGATATGTTAATTTTATATGAACATTCGCAAAAAGTGCCGAAAGTACCGCGTTTTGTGCTATAATGTACCCATGATTTCACACACGGGAAGGAGCATGGACGGAATGAGAGAGTATCCGCGTTTACAGGTCACGAAAAAGGGCGAGGAGTTTTTGCGAGGCGGTCACGTTTGGGTCTACGCCGACGAGGTCGTGAAGATCGACGGTTGCCCCATCGACGGCGAACTCGTTGACGTTTACTCGCAAAAGGACAAATATTTGGGAACGGGCTTCTACAATTCCAACTCCAAGATCCGCGTACGCATCCTCTCCAAAAACGCGAATGACCGCTTTGACAGTGCCTTTTGGGAGAGAAAGCTACGCTGGGCGCTACACTATCGCGCCTCGGTGATGTCGGGCGAAGACTTTGCCTGCTGTCGGCTCATCTTTGGCGAGGCCGATGCCTTCCCCGGCTGGACGGTCGACCGTTTTGGGGATGTTCTGATCTCGCAGGTGTTTTCCCTCGGGATCGAAAAGCGGAAGGATCTGCTCTATCCTCTCCTCGTTCGCCTTTTGCGCGAGGAATTCGGACAATCTGTCACGGTCCTTTATGAGCGAAACGATCAAGCCATCCGCAAATTGGAGGGCATGGAGGAATCCGTCGGCTTCTACGCGGGAGAGGGTCTTCTCACCGACACGAACGGGCATACCACGATCACCGAAAACGGGATTCTGTACGACGTGGACTACATCAACGGGCAAAAGACGGGCTTTTTCTTGGATCAAAAATACAACCGTCAAGCGATCCGTGCCATCGCTCGCGGGAAACGGGTGCTGGATTGCTTCACCCATACAGGTTCCTTCGCGCTCAACGCCGCTATGGCAGGTGCCTCCCACGTCACCGCCGTGGATATCTCGGCCGACGCATTGAAGCTTGCCCGTGAGAACGCGGAGCGCAACGGTCTTGCCGATCGGATGGACTTCCTTTGCGCCGACGTATTCGAATATCTGACGGAGGCGGCCGAGAAAAAAGACTTCGACTACGATTTTGTGATCCTCGATCCTCCCGCCTTTACCAAGAGCCGCGATACCCTTCGAAATGCCATCAAGGGGTATCGGGAGATCAACCGTCGCGCCATGCAGATGCTACGCCGCGGCTCGTATCTGGCCACCTGCTCCTGCTCGCACTTTATGACCGAGACCTACTTCAAGCAAATGATCCACAACGCCGCCGAGGACGCAGGCGTGGGACTTCGTCAGATCGAGGCGCGTCAGCAATCCCCCGATCATCCCATCCTTTGGAACGTCCCCGAGACTGATTATCTGAAATTCTTTATTTTTCAAATCGTGTAAGCATCTACAAACCAATAAAAAGAGAAGAACGCATCCTTTTTAGCGTAATGTCCTTAACGGACAAATCACGCTAAACTATGATTGCCCATACGGGCAAGTTATGAGTTATGGGATGCTCCGCATCGTTATGGTTGGCTTCGCCAAGTTGAAGATTGCAAGGGCAATCATATCATAACGTTTGCGATAGCAAACTCATAACTCATA
>JAZSKO010000148.1:0-9602 GCA_045534875.1 Eubacteriales bacterium
CCTTCCTCCGTCGTTTTTGTCAGGTATCGGTTCGATACCCGAAATCAAGGATTCCTCTTTGGGAATCTCTCCAATTTTCCTTCACCTTTACCCACAGGTTGAGATAGACCTTCGTACCCAAAAGGGCTTCCAGATCCTGTCTTGCGTACGAGCCGATCCGTTTGAGGGTCTCGCCGTTCTTTCCGACGAGAATCCCCTTGTGGGAGGCCTTTTCGCAGAAGATCTCTGCCCGAATACGGGTGATGTCCTCCTCCTCGGTGTATTCCTCGATCACCACCGCGATCCCATGCGGAACCTCTCGATCGAGGTTGCGCAGGATCTTCTCACGGATGATCTCGGACGCCATTTGTCTCTGCGATTGGTCGGTGATCATATCCTCCTCAAAGATCCATTCGTCCTCATGCAAGAACTGCGCGCATTCCTCCATGAGCTCGTCCAAGTGCTTGCCGCTCTTGGCCGAGATCGGCACGACCGCCTCGAAGGAATGGAGGGCGGCGTAGGCGGCGATGGTCTCGGCGATCTGCTCGCGACGGTAGAGATCGACCTTATTGAGCGCCAAGATGACGGGTAGCTCCGCGCGCTTGATCTGACGAAGCACGCGCGTTTCCACCTCCCCGGGGGCATAGCCCGCGTCTGCGACCAAGAGAACGGCGTCGCAATCGTGGATGGCGCTGGTGGCGGTCTTTACCATAAAGTCTCCCAGCGAATTCTTGGAATCGAAGATGCCGGGCGTGTCGATAAAGACGAACTGATCCTCGCCTCTGGTCTCGATCCCCAAAATGCGGTTTCGGGTGGTTTGCGGCTTGGAGGAAACAATGGCGATCTTTTCGCCCAAAATGCCGTTGAGCAACGTGGATTTCCCGACGTTGGGACGGCCGATGATGGCAATAAAGCTGGTGCGTTTCATAGTTGGTTTACTCCTTTGTGGTCTTTTCCGTTCCGTGACTTGCCAAGAAGGCGGCAACGTCGTCGGTGCGGACGTCGATCGAATCCTGCGTGTTCTTATCCGTCAGCGTGCAGAAATCCAACACGCCAAGGCGCGTATCCTGTACCGCGAGAAGGATGTAATGGTCAAAGTATATGTAATAATACTCTCTGTATTCGTTTTCGCTCCGCTCGCCCTCATAGGCTTTCAGGTGGCTCATGGTAAGACCTTGTCCGAGCGAGGAAAGGCGAACCACCTCCTCGGCAGTCATGGTCTTCCCTGCCTGCGCCTCGGTGGCCTTGGCGAAATGATCGTGAATCCAAAACACGCTGAACGGCCCGATGGTGGCAAGCAACAGGACAAGACAGACCCAGAAGGTGATGGTCTTGGCGTGGCGCGAGGCAAAGCTCTCGGGCGTTTCCTCGACGGGAAGCCTGTCCTCCGTCTCTGCGGTCGGCTTCTCCTTCGGTCTGTATTTCCAATCCAGTCCCATCTTATACCGAGCCCTTGACCGAAAGTCCCATGCGATCGAGGATCTCGGTCTGTCTTCTTCTCATGTCGGCCTCGTCCTCGTCTCCCGTCTCATGGTCGTAGCCAAGCAGGTGGAGCATGGAATGCACGCACAAAAAGGCGGCCTCTCGCTCAAAGCTGTGGCCGAACTCCTCGGCCTGCTTGTTCGCCTGCTCCAAGGAAATGACGATGTCCCCCAGCATCCCCACCAGCTCGTCCACCGCCGGCTCGTCCTCCGCGCCCTCATAGTCAAACAGGGGGAAGGACAAGACGTCGGTCTCCTTGTCGACGTTGCGGTACTTGCTGTTGAGGATGCGGATCTCGCGGTTATCGGTAAAGGTGACCGACACCTCCACGGGATTGTGGTACTGCTCATAGTCCAAGGTGGCCTCCACGGCTCGGCGGATCAGCATTTTGAGACGGTAGGTGATCGGGATGAGATCCTGCTTATTTTCAAAGTCGATCTTGATTCTGCATACGGTGTTCATATTTGTTTCCTCGTTTCTGCTTTATTCGCTTTTCTCGCCGTGAAGCCGACGCGCCGCGTGAGCCGCGCGCTTTTCCGCCTGCTCTCGCTCTCGCTTTGCCGCCAGCTCGCGGTCGTATTTTTCATAGGCCTGAATGATCTTTTGCACCAAGCGGTGACGCACCACGTCCAGCTCGGTAAAGAAATGGATGGCGATGTCGTCGATCCCCGACAGGATCTTGACCGCCGTGGAAAGTCCGCTCTTTTGTCCTCTGGGAAGGTCGGTCTGCGTCAGGTCTCCCGTGACCACCGCCTTGGAATTGAAGCCGAGACGGGTGAGAAACATTTTCATCTGCTCGGGGGTGGCGTTCTGCGCCTCGTCGAGGATGATGAAGGAATCGTCGAGCGTTCTGCCTCGCATATAGGCGAGCGGCGCGATCTCGATGGTCCCCTTTTCCACCAGCTTCTGGTAGTTCTCTGCTCCCATCATCTCAAACAGGGCGTCGTAGAGCGGGCGCAGATAGGGGTCGATCTTGCTTTGCAGGTCTCCCGGCAAGAATCCCAGCTTCTCTCCTGCCTCAATCGCGGGACGGGTGAGGATGATGCGGCTGACCTGCTTTTCGCGCAGGGCGCGCACCGCCATGGCCACGGCCAGAAAGGTCTTTCCCGTTCCGGCAGGACCAACGCCCAAGATCACGGTGTTGCGACGGATCGCCTCGACGTATTGCTTCTGCCCCACGGTTTTGGCCTTGATCGGTCTTCCCTTTTGGGTGATGCAGATGCATTCGTCACCAAGCTGCTCCAACTCTCCCCCTTGACCCGACGCGATCATGTCGATAGCGTACTGCACCGATTGCTCGGAAAGCTGATCGGTCTTTCCCGACAGCTCCTTCAAGTAGGCCACGCACTGCGCCGCCGACGCGACTGCCTTGGCGTCCTCTCCCTCGATCACGATCGAGTCGCCTGCCTCACTGCTTCGGTTGCGAACCGTTACCCCGAAATGGGATTCGATGATGGCGACGTTGGCATCGTAGCTTCCAAAGATCTTCGCGGTGGAATCCGCGTCCTCCATTTTGATAATTTTACGATTCATAGTCTTCCTTTCCATTCTCCTCACGGGCTTTCCTTCACCTCAAACTCCACCTGCTCGGCAATGTTTTCGATCCCCAAGACAACGCATTCGAGGATCAAGGCATCCTCGGTCAGGGTGGTGGAGAGATCCTTTCGCAAAAGCTGCATATCGGAGGAAAGCTCCAAGAGTTTTGTCTCCAAGACACGGTAGGCCTCGTCCAAGGCTTCCTCGTGTGTGCGCGTGGCGGGGATCAGCTCGTAGCTTCGACGGATCTCTTTGGTGATGGAGATGGGGACATTCGGCAAGCCCCATCCCGAAAAGCCGTTCACTACCTCTATTATATCACAACCACCCTCTCCATTTCCAGTATTTTTAAAAATTTTCAGTTTTTTTTCAAAAAAATTCAGGTGGATCGCGCCAATTTTCTCGCCTGTATAGTGTTTTTCGGAATAGGACAGCGGAATTTCAACCGTGATGCGATGCTCGGTGCGCGCAAAGACCTGTCCTGCGGCTCGGGTGTAGCGATAGCCCTGCGTTTGGCTATCGTAGATACCGCTGACCAAAAGATCCCCCTTTTGCACCGCTTGCCCGATGCTCACAACGATCTCCCCGCGAAGCACCTCCAGCCCCTCGATCTGCCCGTCACGCGTGGCCACCAGATTGGCGGGGTCGGTTTTCGGCGCATCCCCTCGCTCCACACGCTCCAAGACCTGCACGCGCGCCACGGTTCCGTCGAGCTGAACCGAGATCCACGAAAGCCGATCTGATCGCAGAAGGACGCGGTTCTCCAAGGCGTCGGTATCGACCCGCGAGAGCCGACTCCCCACGCCAAAGCCGCAGGCTCGTAATTCCTCGATGACCTCCCCCGCGCTGACCGTTTGGTTTCCGCTGACGCGAACATCCCAAACAACGTCTGACGCCATGACAAGCAACAGAATTGCGATGACAGAGCCCAAGAGCAATCCCACGCGTCCCCTCAGTCTCCAAAGATAGGACGGAAGCCCTCCCGTTTCCAAGACCGAGACCGCGATCCCACGCTCGGCGGCTTGCTTTTGGAGGATGCTTGCCCCACGCAAGGGGCAACAGATCGACACACCGCCGTCCTCTCCTCCGCGAAAATCGCAGAAGGAGATGCTTCTCTCCAAGCAGAGATTCAGCATCCCCGGGGCGTTGACGGCATCGGCGTGCAATCGGCGATAGCCAAACAGGAACAGGATCGGGTTCATGCGCGCGTCTCCTCTCTCTCCAAATAGTCCACTCCCTCGATCTCTCCTTGCAGAGTGGCGCAACCTCCCGAAAAAGAGACGCAAGCAAGCCCCCTCCCGCGGATTCGCAGGCTTCGATCCTTCAATTTCAGTCGGATCTCGCTTGGCGCATAGGAAAGGATACGCCGACAGCCCTGTACCGTCATGCGTCGCGCACCGTATAGCACCACCGTCTCACCCAAGTTCAGAAGCTGGGAGAGCGACGGTCGCTTTTTCGTCTCCCGATTCGGATTCTTTTTCATGTCACGCACCGGCGATCGCTTCGTTTCCTCTCTCAAAACGGCATATTTCGTCGTGTTTTCGAGTAGATTGAAGAAGACCGCTTTTTCCAATCATCATATTTTCACTCTATTTTTATGCAAACAGGAGGTCATGCATGACTGCGATCCAAACGAACCCTTTGCAAAAACGAAAAGCCCCTCGGCTCTCCCCGGGACGCTTTCTTCTTGGTCTGTGCAGTCTTTTATGTCTTGTCTTGTTTCTTTTGGATTCCGAAGCCGCCATGGACTATATGAAAAAAGGACTCTATCTCTGCGCCAACACCGTGATCCCCTCGCTCTTTCCCTTTACGGTGATCGCGGAGATCCTTCTCTCGCTTGGTGTCGGCAGACTTCTGATCCGTCCTCTCGCGCCCTTGCTTCGTCGCCTGTTTCGCCTGTCCGAGGAGGGGGCGGGAGCCGTTCTTCTGGGGCTTCTTTGCGGCTTTCCCATCGGTGCGCATTGCTTGATGCACGCGCTGGACGAGGGACGCATCACACAAGAGGAAGCCTCGCGTGCCCTGCTCTTTTGCAACACGCCATCATCCTCCTTTTTGATCAACGTGGTGGGGGTGTCGCTTTGGGGAAACCGATGGCTGGGGCTTTCCTTGTATCTGACCGTTCTCCTTTCGCAGATCCTGACAGGATGGATCGCTTCGCGCTTTGCCAAGGTCAATGCCGATACGATCCCTCAAAAAATGCCGTCCGACACATCCCCTGTCGCGCTTTCTCAGGTCTTTACGAACGCCGTTCGCTCGTCTTGCTTCTCCATGCTCTTGATCTGCGCCTACGTGGTCTTTTTTTCAGCTCTGATGGGAATGCTCACGACCCTTTTGCGGCGGCTTGGAGTGGATGGCGCTTGGCAGGCTTGGCTGTTCTGCCTGCTGGAGCTTTCGGGCGGCATGAACGCCGCCTCTGCGCTCCCCTCCCCCATCCCTGCCGCCTGTCTCTGCGCCTTTTGCGCCGGATGGTCGGGGCTTTCGGTGCATTGTCAGCTTCAATCGCTCTGCGACGGGCGCGCCCTCTCCTTTCGTCCGTATCTTCTGACCAAGCTGGCGCAGGGACTTTTTTGCACCGCCGTTTTGTGGCTGTTGCTCCAACTCATCCCCGACCTGCTCCTTCCCCTGCAAGCCCCGAGCGCGCCCTCCGCCGTCACGCTCTGGCCGATCCCCCTCGGCACGTTGCTTTTTGTTGGCGGTCTTGTATTTTGCCTTGCGAGAACGGTGGGACGACCGCGACTTTGAACCAAAAAAGACCGCAAGGGGCTTCCCTTGCGGTCTTTGCTTGTTACAGATGCGATTCTATTTCCTTGATGAGATGTTCTGTGTAGAGCGCGAAGCCCGCGTCGTTGGGATGGAGGTAGCCGTCGTTATACAAAGCGGCAACAGGCGGAACGAGGGTCAGGCCGTCGACGTGTATCAGCCCTAAGCTCTCGGCAGTCTCCGCTACGATGCGGCGGCATTCCGCGAAGCTCCCCATTGCCCGATCGTGGTGGTCGTCTCGCCAGATGGGTGAGATCACGAACACGGGCTTTCCCCGATACGCCTCTGCGATCAAGGAAAGATGCGCTGAACAATGCGTTTGCAGTTCCTCGTAGGTTTTGTAGAAGGTGAAATCGTTGGTTCCATACGCCACGAACACCACGTCGGGATCGAAGGGCAAGTCGTCAAAGGCCTCCTCGTTAAAGAAAGAGCCGCCGATGCCTTGGTTGACGCTTTCGGCGTTGTAGAAATCCGAAACGCGATAGGCGTAGGACAGGCTATCGAGCGAGGATTGCCAGCCCTGCGTGATGGAATCGCCGATGAACAGGAGGCGACAGTCGAATTCATGACGACGAACGGTGGCGCCGTCATCCAATTCAATATAGTCCAAAACGCCACCGTTTCCATGGAACGGAAACAGGATCGTTACGCGATAGTCCTCTCTGCGCTCTCCAAGCGGATCGCGCAAGGCAAGCGACACGGTCTGCGCCTCTTTGAACGAATAAGCCTCGGCCAAAAGACCGTTGATATGCACCTCAAATTTTTCTCCCGCCAAGATGCGGAAGGTCAGATTTTGGGAGGTGGTGTGAAAATCCAATCGAATGCCCGTGCTTGCCGCCGCATTTTTCCCCAAATCGGGTCTTTGGCGCATCCACGCGTCGATCTGTTTTTGCGTGCATTTGAAAAACCGAATGCCCTCCTCGGTCTGCACCACCCTCACCGCTCCTACGGTGATCTCTTTGATCTGTTCAAAGGATAGTTTCATGCTTTTTTCCTCACTTTTTTAATGTAAAATGGTATAACTCATTATTGCTTTTTAACGTATCCATCTTTGAAAAACAACGCGATCACCCGCTTGCTGTATTTCTGCGGATTCCGACCTACGATAATCGAACCGGCTATGTACCCGCCCCATGCAATAGCAGCCACAAGGGGAAAGAGAATAAGCGGCCAATATTCCTTTTGATGCCACTGACTGGTTTCCTCAAAGCTCAACAAATACGTCTCCCCTTTGCGAATCGCTTTTATGGAATAGTAAGGAGCCTCATCCTCTGGTGTGAACTTTTTAACATAGACCGTAACGATATCCTTCCCATCACAAGCCGCGATCAGTTCCTGTGTGCGCGTCCCCGCTTTTCTGACATTGAGCTCATAAAGCTCCCCATCGGAAGATGTAAACTCAAGGAAATCCTCTTCCAATGTACAGGATGAAAACGAGACAAGACGCTCCTCGGTGTTTTCAACCATATTTGGTGAAAGCCAGATATACCACACAATGAAAATGAGAAAAGCAACGATTGCAACACTCACGAGAATATAGACGAACACAAAACCGAATACATCTTCCACATTTCCATTAAAAATATCATGTTTGGTTTTGTGTATGCGAGGAATTGGTTGCCCATTATGAATCTTACGGTATCTTTTTCCCACATATGCGATAAATTCACTCCCCCCTTCCGAAAACTCATCGATCATTACCTTGCGCGTTCCAATAAAAATATAATTCTCATGCATATTTTCCTTGATTGCCGTTACTTGATCATAGGTGAATTTTCTTTTGATACCAAAAAAGTTTTTGGCAACAAATCCGTCTTCATCATAAGAAACTCTGCAATTCACAAAAGCCACGATCAACGAGCCCCCAAGGAGTGAAAAACAAAAGAAAACGATCGGAACCCAAATTGGTTCATCGGAAAAGGCCGTGATGATAGTGGGAATAAGGAAAAAAGCAGAACATATTAAACCCAATATTACAAAGAATTTCGGCAAATATACTTTCCCTTTTTCTGCTTTTTTAGGTTGCCTCAAAAGAGCAAGAACGCCACTGACAATAATGGGGATTATCAAAAAACTCAGTCCTCTTATCACGTATTTCATTTCTATTCCTCCTTTTTAAAGCCCACGGTCGCGCAGGTCTTTTACAAGCTCGGTGTAAAAGGCACGCACGTCAAAGCCGGGGATGTTTTCTCGGTTGAGGTCGATCATATCGCCGTGGGAGATGCCGCGCTCGCCGTCGTTGCGTAAAAGGGTGTATTTCTCACCCCAAGCGAAGGAGGTCTCCCCAACCAGCCCGTCGTTTTCTCCGTCGAAGTTTTTGACGTAACGATAGGAAAGATTGAGCGGAAACTGTCCCTTTTTCGGATGCTCCATCACCGAGCCAACGCTTTGCGCGTAGATCCCCTCAGGAAACGTGAGGATCTCGTTTCGCTTTTCGCAGGCTTCGACCGTCAGGTCCGAAATGGCCGCCAAAAAGTCGGGCGTTTCATCTCCGAGAGCCGTGAGGGTTACGTTATAGGCTCTTGCAATCTTGTTTTTGACCTTCTCGGGGACGGCGTACAGCAGCTTTTCCGCAAACAGGCATCCTCGATGGGGCGTGTTGATGGTGGTCAGTGATGCCACGTAAGGGGCCATCCCGAATTCAGATATGGCGTAGCGGCAATCCAAGCCGCCCTTTGAGTGCGCGATGATGTTGACCTTCTCACAGCCCGATCGCTCTACGATCAGCCGAATGCGCGCGGCAAGCTCTCTCGCGCTCTCCTTGACCGTCAGAGCCGATTGGTGGTTACCGTAGAAAATGGTCGCGCCGTGCAATCGGAGCGTGCGAGGCACCCTTCCCCAGTAGTTGAACAGCTTACTGTCGCGGAAGAACACGCCATGAACCAACACGATGGGATATTTCGTTTTGCAGATCTCGGCAAGAGCAGGATCACGGGTGACCGTCTCCTTTTCGATCTCAAAATCGACCTCTCTTGACGTGATGTTGATGATCTTTGTAAGAATAACCAGATTGAGAATGGGGATCATGCCGCACAAGGCGCCGATCACACGCCATTTGATGCCCATTTGCGTGGAGGTACAATACACGCACAGAATCCCGTTCCAGAACAGGATCGCCGACGCCACGATACAATACACGGCACTCCATATCAGATCCATATAGGCGTGCGGAATGGTGCGAACCGCCAGCACCGCATGCCAGATGAGCGAGGGGATCAGCGAGCAAACGAACATGACCAGCAAAGCAGTCCCGTGGTTACACAATTTCAGCAGGATCTTCTTCGTCCCGACAGGACGCACCCCGGGCAAAATATTCAACAGAAGGAACAGCGGAATGATCAGGATAAGAGCGTATGGGTTCGCCTTCACAAGCAGATAACTGTTGAGAATGACGGACATCAAAACAAAATACAGAATGTTCGGCAAGGTTATGTATCGTTTCATGATGGTCTCTGCGCTCCTTCCTTCGTCTTTCGTTTGTATTAGGAAAACAGTTCGGTTAGTTTTTCCTTTTGAGATTCGTTAAAATTATCCTGTTCTGCCACGGCATCCACATTCTCCGCTCCCAAAATCGTAATGGAATCGGGGGCGAACAGACGTTTGATCTCCAACATTTCGTCCAAGCAACGATCGGTCCTCTCGGGTGAGGGATCGCCAAACGCTCCGGATGCAAAGGAATATCCCTTTCCGTTCTTCATTTCGATCTTGATCTCATATCGCCAACTGCTTCCCCCTCTCCTTCGATACGATTTCCATGCTCGAATCGTCAAATGAGAAAGATCAGGCTTGGTCTAGAGATAGCTTCTTTGGTTGAGGAGATTGATCGTTTCAACGTGATGATCCTG
>JAZSKO010000047.1:0-1627 GCA_045534875.1 Eubacteriales bacterium
GCCATACCGTGTTTTCAGACGGAAAAAGGACGCCTGCCGAGGTCAAGGAGCTTTGCCGCTCCATGGGGTATTCGATCGTGGCGTACACCGATCACGATATCCTGATCCCCCACGACGAGCTTACCGATGCCGATTTTCTGGCGCTTCACGGCTTTGAGATCGAGGTGAATCAAGAGGGCTCTGCCAAGTGGCCGCATCGCAAATGCTTCCACGCCTGCATGATCGGCATTGATCCCGACAACATCGTCCAGCCTCTGTGGCACAGGAGCAAATACCTCTTTGGAAACGCGCCGACGCACCGCGACGAGGTTCACTTCGATGAAAGCCAGCCCGACCACGAGCGCGTATACAGTGCCGAGGGACTTTCCTACATGATGCAGACCTACCGAGAGAAGGGCTTTTTCGTGACCTACAACCACCCCTCTTGGTCGATGGAGCAGTACCCCGAGTACACAGGATACAGCGGAATGCACGCGTTTGAGATGTTCAACGGAGGCTGTCTTATCGGAGGTTTTGACGATTACAACCCCCGTGTCTACGACGACATCCTGCGAAACGGCGAGCGCATCTATTGCATCGGAGCCGACGACAACCACAACACCGCTCCACATCCCTCCCGCTATTCGGATTCGGGCGTGGCGTTCACGGTCATCAAAGCGCCGTCCTTGGAGTATCGCGCCGTCACCCAAGCCCTTCTGAACGGGGATTTCTATGCCTCGAACGGCCCGATGATCCAAGACCTTTGGTATGAGGATGGCGTTGTCCATATTCAATGCGATCCTGCCGATCGCATCACCTGTACCTATGGCATCCGCGCGGCCGACGCTGTGTACGACGAGGACGGAAGCGGCGTGACCGAGGCGACCTTTGCGATCCCCGCCGATTGCATCTACTTCCGCCTGACCGTTACCGACCGTCAGGGAAGACACGCCTGCACCAACGCCTATTTTATGGACACCCTTGAGGCGAGCGCGGAGGCATGAGAGAGACCGAGACAGAGGCGTGGCTGTTTGCCATGCAGGACAAGGGGTATCGGGATTTTCAGGCGAGCCTGCTCCCAACCGTTGACAAGGCGCGCATCATCGGCGTCCGCGTTCCGCTCCTGCGACGCTATGCAAAAGCCTTGACAGCCGAGCAGATCACTGACTTGTTGACAGAACTGCCCCATCGGTATTTTGAGGAGGAGATGCTTCACGTTCTTGTTCTCAATCGTCTTACCGATGTCGAGGAAACGGTGCGCGAATTGGATCGCCTGTTGCCATATGTGGATAATTGGGCGGTCTGCGACACCATCTCACCCGTTTCCTTTGCCAAGCACCCCGAGCAGATCCTGTCGCACCTGCTTCGCTGGATGGCATCGGCGCATCCCTTCGCCGTGCGATACGGGATCCTCGGGCTCATGAAATACTTTTTGCAGGAGCGCTTCGATCCCTCCCTCTTGGAAAGGGTCAGCGCCGTGCGAAGCGAGGAATACTACGTTCGCATGATGATCGCGTGGTATTTTGCCACCGCGCTGGCCTTTCGCTATGAGCAGACCCTCCCGTATTTGCAGGAGGGAAGGCTGGACGCATGGGTGCGGAGCAAGACCGTGCAGAAGGCGAACGAGAGCAACCGCTTGACGGTTGAA
>JAZSKO010000193.1:0-5363 GCA_045534875.1 Eubacteriales bacterium
CTTAAATCGTTTTTGATCAAGTATTGCTCGGATTGATTAAACTTATCAATGGCTGTTTTAAGCACTATCAATATTTTTTGTTGCTTTTCTGTCATATTGCCTATCCTCAACGATTAGTTGGAAGGGGGATTGAAAAATCCCCCTAATGGTGGGACACTGAGGATTTGAACCTCAATCTTCCCCTTCATAAACACATCAACATTTGCTCATGCGCTTATGAAGGGGGAGGCTCTACCATTAAGCTAATGTCCCAATATTAATTATTTATCTCTTCCAAGATGATTCCAAAATCTGTCTCGTAATCTTGTTTATCAATAGGATACTGCTTTGAAAAATACATTTTTATCATTGCTTTTTGACGCTCTGGATTGTTACCATAAGCACAAATCATAGCCTTGATTATATCTTGTTCCTCTTTTGCCTGTGAAACGATGTTGTATTTACTTTCGTAAAATATTTTTTGTGCTAATTTACAAGCAGCTTTTGAATACAAAACCTGATCATCAAAAATCATTTCTTGAGGAATATTCAATGCTTGGAGTTTACCAACTGTTTTTTGGAAAATCTCATGATGTTGTAAACTATTAAATCTTGACTTAGCACTTGCTAATTTTGATGAATGCTCTTGTGAATTGGTATGGATAATGCAATTTCTAGCGTGACGATAATAATCACATATATAGTAAAGAATTTTAATATATTCTGTCCAATGTTTCCCATAGATATGGTTTAAAATCCACTCCAGCCTATTTTCTTTTTCTGGATCATATTTTGGCGCATTTTTCATCGGAGATGCAGATAATGTCCTAAAATTAGTCAGAAACAATTCGAAATTTGTATGAACATTGATAATGTAATTCTGTGATATTCTTATTTCAATTTCGTTGTGGATTTCGGACAAATGCAATCCATGTTCGTTTGCAAAATCTTTCAGTGATTCACTATTTGATAGTATATCTTTATAGTCTTTGTGCATAGAACGTTGCGACAACTCTATATATTGATTTACTGCATTTTGATATCCGAGTTCTTTCTTAAAATCGATATAAATATTCATTGAACTAGTCCTCGTTATTATGAAACAAGTCCACAACATTTCTGTTGTGGACTTGAATGGCGGAGAAGGAGAGATTTGAACTCTCGCGCCGGTATAACCGGCCTACACCCTTAGCAGGGGCGCCTCTTCGGCCTCTTGAGTACTTCTCCATGTACTCGTCCGCAACCGCCGCTTGCATGAGTTGTCGGACAACTGTTATTATACACAATTTTTCCCCTTTTGTCAATACCTTTTTTTATTTTTATCTTTTTTTGTTTTTCTCCTTGGGGCGGTCGAGCACTCTCGCCGCCCCTTTGTCCTTTTTTTCAGTAGCCTTCCCTTCCCCTCACGGCTCTCCAAAGCAGCTTGCGGAGCAGGTCAAAGGGGAATACCGACAATGACAAACACGCGGTCACCCCCAGCTCCTTTCCCGTGAGTGGCGCGGTTCGCAAAACGCTCCCTCCCAGATACACCAGCAAGATCTGTATGAACAGCACCGCCGCCATGATGGAAAGAAACGTGGGATTTTGTTTGAGCCCTGCGAGGGGATTGAGCCTTGCCGTTCTCGCGTTGAAGCAGTTAAAGACCGACGCAAAGATGAACAGAGCAAAGAAGGCTGTGAGCAGGTAGAGATGATCCGACGCGGCGCGGAAGCATCCCGTGACGGTCGGGGATTTCAGGAAAAACAGGCAGAGCCCCACCGTAAAGCTCCCCAAAAGCCCGATCTCGGCCACCATGTAGCGGTTGAGGATGCTCTCGTCCCGTTTCTTCGGCGGCTCTCTCATGTACTCCTGCATGGGAGCCTCCCCCGCAAAGGCCAAGCCTCCCAAGGTATCCATGATCAGATTGATCCAGAGCATTTGCAAAACCGTCACGGGCGAGTCGATCCCCAAAAAGGGACAGATGACCGTCACGCCCACGGCGGAGAAGTTCATGGTGAGCTGTAAGGTGATGAATTTTCGGATGCTTTTGAAGACGGTCCTGCCGTACAGCACGGCTCGCACGATGGAGGCGAGGTTATCGTCCAAAATGACGATGTCGCCCGCGTCCTTTGCCACCTGCGTACCGCTCCCCATCGCAAAGCCGATGTCGGCTCTCCGCAAGGCGGGCGCGTCGTTGATGCCGTCTCCCGTCATGCCCGTCACCCGTCCGCTCTCCTGCGCCAGACGAACCAAGCGGCTCTTGTCGGTGGGCAGGGCTCTCGCCACCACCGCCAGCCTCGGCAAAAGCTCCTTCACGCGCAGATCCGAAAGTCCTGCCAGCTCCTCACTGTCGAGGATCACCTGTCGCTCTCCCTCGCAGATCCCGCACGCCTTGGCGATGGCGGTCGCGGTCTCCTTGCCGTCTCCCGTCACCATCACCACCTGAATGCCCGCTCCCTGCAAGTCCGCCACCGCTCGCTTTGCCTCGGCTCTGGGGGGATCGGAGAGGCAGACAAGACCGAGCAGGATCAACTCTCCCCGTATTCCGTTCTCATATCCCTCCGCCGCCACGGGTGAGGATGCCACGGTGACAGCCAAGCATCGCTCCCCCCGTCTCCCTGCCTCTCGCAGGATCGCTTCGACCGTCGGCTTGGCGAGGGGCTGACGCGCTCCCCGTTTGTCCATCCCCTCCCGTATGTGAGGCAATAGCCGCTCGGGCGCACCCCAAAGAAGGGTGACGGTCTCCCCACGACCGCGCATCGCGCCTGCATAGGTCACGCCTGCGTACTTGCGTCGGCTATCGAAGGGCAACCGTGAGCGGATCGTGTAGCCGCTCGGCTCGCCAAGCGGGAGGATACCATCCACAAGAGCGCGGTCGGTTGCGTTCCCTCCCACCGCGTGTCCCTCGGCATCCGTCGCCGCCCCACAGCCCTTGGCGCAGAGCGCCAGTCGGTCTCCGAGAGGCGTTCCTTGCAGCTCCCTTGGCGACACGCGTTCTCCGTTCGAGAGCCACAGAGCGGTCAAGCGCATTCTTCCCTCGGTCAGCGTTCCCGTCTTATCGGTAAAGAGCAGGTTCATGCTCCCTGCCGCCTCGATCCCCACAGGTCGCCTGACCAGCACCTGATCCTTCACCATGCGCTTAATGTTGGAGGACAGCACCACCGCGATCATCATGGGAAGTCCCTCGGGGACGGCCACCACGATCACGGTCAAGCCAAGCGTGAAGGCGTGCAGGAGCTTGGATAAGAGATACATGGGGTCGGTGAGCTTGAATCGAATGATCTCCCAACGCATCCCGCTATCCAAAAGAAAGCCGTGAAAGAGGTAGGCCAGCGCGACCAAAATCGCCGCCGCGTAGCCCAACAGGCTGATCTGCTTTGCGAGCTTGGTCAGGCGCACCTTCAAGGGACTGTCTCGCAGCTCGACCTGCACCTCTCGGCTGATCTGTCCCAAAAAGGTGGCGTCTCCGACCGCAGTAACACCCATCTCTCCCTCTCCCGCCGTCACGGCGCATCCCCGAAGCAGAGCCGATGGCGCGGACGGCTCAACGCGCGGATTGGTGGTCGGCTTTTTGCGGATCTCGCGGCTCTCTCCCGTCATGGCCGCCTGATCGACCGAAAGCCCACCCCTTAGCAAAAGACCGTCCGCCGGGATGGGATCGCCTGCCGAGAGAAGGATCACGTCCCCCACCACGACCTCCTCCAAGGGGAGCTGATAGAGCCTGCCTCCGCGCCTGACGCGGCAAACGCCCTCCGCGCTCTTTTCCGACAGCGCGGCAAACGCCCTCTCCGACGAGGACTCGGAAAGGGTGGAAATGAGGGTCGCCAAAAGGACGGCCACCCCGATCCCGACCGTTTCCATCCAGTTGCCTCCCCGAACAAGAAGAAGCAGATTCACCGCCAACGCCCCCAGAAGGATGCGAATGACGGGGTCGTTCAAATTGGAAAAAAAACGCCTCCAAAAGCCGATCCCCGGGCGTCGGCTGAGGCGATTCTCACCGTATCGCGCGCGCAGATCCTTCACCTGCGCCTCGCTTAGTCCGTCGGTGTCAAAATCGGCGGCTCGCTTGTAGTCGTTCATGGTCTCTCTCCCGTCCTGTTTTTTCTGCCACTACTATATGTCTCTCCTTTCAAAAAAAGAACAGGGAGACCGTCCCCCGAAGGAGGTCTCCCTGCGAGAATCACACGCGGGCGATTCTCAGATCACGGATTTAGCCGTTGCAGCAGCAGCTGAGCAGGATGATGGCGATGATGATGAGCCAGATCCAGCTATTGTCGAACAGCTGGCAGAGACAGTTGGAATGCATATTCAAAAACTCCTCCTTAAAGCGTTTGTGACGAGGGGCGTTTGTCTCCCCTCTGCTGTCAGTTTATGTCAAAGCAACGCAAATGTGCGAGCCATCCGTCGATTTTTGTCTGTCGCCCCACGCTCTGTCAAATGTGTTTCAAAAATGTGAACACATACTCTTGAAAATGTTAAAAAGATTCCATCGTTCTTGACCCGGCTCGCATTTTATGATAAAATACAATCACAATTTTATTTTTTACGGAGGTATATTCCCATGGAATGGCTCAAAAACATCGGAACAACCATTGCAAACTGGGCAGTCAACACCGGCGTGAAGATCATCATTGCTTTGGTGGTGCTGTTCATCTCGTTCAAGCTCATCAACTGGATCGGCAGAAAGGTGGGCGCAGGACTGGAAAAGAAGAAGGTGGATAAAACCATCTCCGCCACTCTGATCTACGCTGCCAAGCTCACCGCAAAGGTGATCATCGTGGTCTGCCTGATCGGCTACCTCGGCATCGACACCTCGGCCATCACGGCTCTCATCGCATCCTTCGGCGTTTGCATCGGCCTCGCCGTGAACGGCGCGCTCTCCAATCTGGCAGGCGGCATCCTGATCCTCGTTACTCGCCCCTTCAAGGTGGGTGATTTCGTGGAGGCGCAGGGCACGAGCGGCACCATCGAGGCCATCCACATCACCAACACCAAGATCGTGACCGGTGACAACAAGGTGGTCTACGTTCCCAACGGCTCTCTCGCCAACGGAAACATCATCAACTACTCCGAAAAGGAGATCCGTCGCGTGGAGGCAGATTTCTCGATCGCGTACTCGGCCGATGCCGAGCAGGCAAAGGCGATCATTCAGACCCTGTTCGACAACCATGAACTGGTCTTGAAGGATCCCGCTCCCTTCGTTCGCGTGAGCGCACACGGTAGCTCCGCGATCATCATTAAGGCCCGCGCTTGGACCAAGAGCGGCGATTACTGGACCGTTTACTTCGATCTGATGGAGCACGTGAAGGCTGAATTCGATAAGGCCGGCATCGAAATTCCCTTCGATCAACTGGATGTTCATATTAAGAAAGAGGGGTAAGACCTTGGAGGGGAGAGGACTTTTT
>JAZSKO010000182.1:0-2603 GCA_045534875.1 Eubacteriales bacterium
ACAAGGACGAATTCGTCCTTCCCATGCTCCCACCCGGCGGCAGTATGGATGACATTATCACGAAACTGGAGGTGGAAGGATGAACCGATATACGTTAGCCGTTCTTGTGCGGAATCAATTCGGTGTGCTCAACCGCCTGACGAGTATGTTCCGCCGCCGTCAGTTCAACATCAGCTCCATCACGGCAAGCGAGACCGAGTCGGGCGACTATTCCCGTATCACCTTCAGCTTTGACGGCGAGGAAAACGGTAAGGTACAGCTCATCAATCAGCTCTATAAATTGCCCGACGTTTGCTCGATCAAGGAACTGACGACGACCAATTCCCTTAGCTGTGAGCTGATGCTCATTAAACTCAAAAACGATCCCGCCACTCGCGATGAGATCCACGCGGCGGCAGAGGCCTTCAAAGCAGAAACAATTGATTACACCAAGGATTCCATCGTGCTTCGCGTGATCGGAAACAGCACGAAAATGGATGATTTTATCTCCCTCATGCGCGATCACACCATTTTGGAAATCTGCCGTACGGGTACGGCATCCATCGAAAAAGGAAGCGCAACGCTTCGTCAAAATTTAAATTTATAAGAGAAAGAGGTACATAAAATGGCAAACAGAATTTTCTATCAACAGGATTGCGATCTTGGGAAGCTGAATGGGAAAACCGTGGCGATCATCGGTTACGGCTCGCAGGGACACGCCCACGCGCTCAATTTAAAGGAGAGCGGTGTCAATGTCATCGTCGGTCTTTATGTAGGCTCGAAAAGCTGGGCAAGGGCGGAGGCACAGGGACTTACCGTCATGACCGCTGCCGAAGCCACCAAGGCGGCCGACATCATCATGATCCTCATTAACGATGAAAAGCAGGCGGCTCTTTACAAGGAGTCGATCGAGCCGAACCTCACCGAGGGCAAGACCTTGGCCTTTGCTCACGGCTTTAACATCCATTACGGTTGCATCAAGCCTCCGAAGAACGTCAATGTCATCATGATCGCGCCCAAAGGACCCGGACACACCGTTCGCTCCGAGTATCAGGCAGGGAAGGGCGTTCCTTGCTTGATCGCCGTTGAGCAGGACGCAACGGGTGACGCGTGGGAGCTTGGTCTTGCCTATGCCCTCGGTATCGGTGGTGCGCGTGCGGGTGTGCTGGAAACCACCTTCCGCACCGAGACCGAAACCGATCTGTTCGGTGAGCAGGCCGTGCTTTGCGGCGGTGTTTGCGCCTTGATGCAGGCAGGCTACGAAACGCTCGTAGAGGCGGGCTACGATCCGAGAAACGCCTACTTTGAGTGCATCCATGAGATGAAGCTCATCGTGGATCTCATCTCCCAGAGCGGATTTGCAGGGATGCGGTATTCGGTCTCCAACACCGCCGAGTACGGCGATTATGTCACGGGTCCCAAGATCATCACCGAGGAGACCAAAAAGACTATGAAGCAAATTCTCGCGGATATTCAGGACGGAAGCTTTGCAAAGGAATTTCTGCTGGATATGTCCTCCGCAGGCGCGCAGGTCCACTTCAACGCCATGAGAAAGAGGGCAAGCGAGCATCCCTCCGAGGTGGTTGGAGCGGATATCCGCAGGCTGTATAGCTGGAGCGACGAGGATAAGCTCATCAATAATTGAATTTTATTTGAAGAAGGAATGAAAGCCAAAAGCCTATCGGCTCCGGTTTTTATAGTCTTAAAAAATGGCATCCCTCTCCGTCACGCGTTGCGTGACACCTCTCCCAAAGGGCGAGGCTTATAGGAGCGGCTCCCCCTTTGGGGGAACTTCCACAGAGCGGGTGAGAGGGCAACAAGTTACATTCTCTAAAAGGAGAGCATTATGAAAAAAGAAAACGTGGTAGAGGGGGTACAAAACGCCCCTCACCGAAGCCTTTTTCACGCATTGGGGCTGACCGAGGAAGAACAGAAGCGACCACTCATCGGTATCGTCAGCTCCTATAATGAGATCGTCCCGGGACACATGAATCTCGATAAGATCGTGGATGCCGTCAAGCTCGGTGTTGCCATGGCAGGCGGTACGCCAATCGTGTTTCCTGCTATTGCCGTTTGCGACGGCATCGCGATGGGACACACGGGCATGAAATATTCGCTTGTTACCCGTGACTTGATCGCGGATTCCACCGAAGCCATGGCTCTGGCGCATGGCTTTGACGGGCTTGTCATGGTTCCCAACTGCGACAAGAACGTACCCGGTCTTCTCATGGCGGCGGCGAGGGTGAATATTCCCACCGTGTTTGTCAGCGGAGGGCCGATGCTTGCAGGGCGCGTGGAGGGCAAGAAAACCAGCCTTTCCTCGATGTTTGAGGCGGTCGGTGCCTATAATGCTGGAAAAATTACCGACGAAAAACTTTATGAATACGAATGCAAGACCTGTCCCACCTGCGGCTCCTGCTCGGGTATGTATACGGCCAATTCGATGAACTGTCTGACCGAGGCGCTCGGTATGGGGCTTTGCGGAAACGGCACGATCCCTGCCGTTTACTCGGCACGCATTGAGCTGGCCAAGCACGCGGGTATGGCGGTTATGGAGCTTGTCCGCAAGAATATCTGCCCTCGTGATATTATGACAAAAGAGGAAAAAGTCTGATCGTAGCCAT
>JAZSKO010000010.1:0-3646 GCA_045534875.1 Eubacteriales bacterium
GGTGCGGACGCCGAATGCGACGCGGTGGTGGAGGTATAGGCCGTTCCTATTCCTCGGATGCATCGCAACCAAGCGCGTGACGACTTGGACGAGGAGGCGATCCTCGCTCGCTTCTCGGCGCAAAAGAGCGACGATTTCTTCCGCGCTCACGCCGATTATGTGATCGAAAACAACGGTAGCGAAGCCGATCTGCTCGCGCAGGTACGGTCGATCCTATCCGAACAGGGGGTGCGGCCCTCTTGAAATGGAATCTGCGCTCGCTTCTGATCCTGCTTCTGATCGTGGCGCTCTCCTTTGGCTTTGGCGCGGCCTTTGACGGCATTGCAACAGCCGTGGAGCGTCACCGTTATCCCATCCGAGAGGACTACGCCGCCCTGATTTCGGAGGCATCCGCTGAATTCGGCGTTCCCGAGACCGTGCTTTGGGCGGTGGCTCGCGCCGAGAGTGACTTCGCAAGCAACAAAAAAAGCGAGGACGGCTCGATCGGTCTGATGCAGATCTCTCCCTCCGAGATGGAAACCATCTGCACGCTTGCCTTGGGGGAGACCGTCCCCGATGAAGGCATGCTTTACGATCCCAAAACCAATCTGCGTCTCGGCGCGGCATGGCTCTCCCATCTTTACCAGACCTTTGGCATGTGGGAGCCTGTCTTTGCCGCATGGCACGCAGGTCTTGATACCGTCGTCGCTTGGATGTCCGATCCCACTTGCCTGAACGAGCAGGGACGCCTGACCTCGATCCCCGACAGGGAGACCGAGCGGTTCGTGTCGGACATCACGCGCGCCGTGTCGCTTTATACATCCCTCTATTACGAATCATAAGAAAAAGGAGATACCCTACCATGTCTGAAAAGAAGAGCCCACTCTGTTACGAAAAAAAGAGCGTTTACGAGCGCGTTGGCGCGGAGATCATTGACGCGGCCTACGCCTACGCCAAGGACTATATGCGTTTTCTGGACGCCTCCAAGACCGAGCGCGAGACCGTGTCCGAGTGCATCCGTCTTGCCGAGGCCGCCGGCTACCGCTCCTACACCTTCGGTATGCCCATGAAGGCAGGCGACAAATTCTACTACAACAATCGCGACAAGAATCTGTTCCTCTTTAAGATCGGTACCGAGCCGATCAATGCGGGCATCCGCATCACGGGGGCGCACGTTGATTCCCCCCGTCTCGACCTCAAGCAGAACCCCTTGTATGAGGAATCCGACATTTGCTATCTGAAAACCCACTACTACGGCGGCATTCGCAAGTACCAGTGGCTGACGATCCCGCTCGCGCTCCACGGCGTTGTGGTCAAGGAGAGCGGTGAGATCGTGAACATCACGGTGGGTGAGGACGAGAACGATCCCGTTCTCTATATCACCGATCTGCTCCCCCACTTGGCGGCAGGCGAGGCCTCCAAAACGGTCAGCCAAGCCTTCCAAGGTGAAAAGCTCAATCTTTTGGTGGGAAGTCGCCCCTTGGAGGGCGAGGACGCCGAGAGCGTGAAGATGGGCGTTCTGACCTATCTGTTCAACACCTACGGCATCACCGAGGCAGATCTGCAATCGGCCGAGCTTTCGGTCGTTCCCGCCGGAAAGGCACGTGATCTCGGCTTCGACCGCTCCATGATCTGCGGCTACGGTCACGACGACCGCGTTTGCGCGTACCCCTCGATCACGGCGATGCTGGACGCAGACGAGTCCCTGCACACCACCATGTGCATCCTTGCCGACAAGGAGGAGACCGGTAGCGACGGCGTGACGGGTATGCAATGCAGCCTGATCGTGGATCTGATCCGCGAGATGGCGGTGGCTCTCGGCGGCAATGAGTCGGCGATCCGCGCTAACTCCAAGTGCATTTCCAGCGACGTGGCAGCTACCTTTGACCCTGCCTTCGCCGATGTATTCGAAAAGCGCAACTCCGCCCTTCTCAACTGCGGCGTTGCTATGTGCAAGTTCACCGGCGCACGAGGCAAGAGCGGCACGTCGGATGCCAGCGCCGAGCTGGTGGCTTGGATGCGCCGTGTCTTCAACGAGGCTGGCGTGGTCTGGCAGACCTGCGAGCTTGGAAAGATCGACGTGGGCGGTGGCGGAACCATTGCCAAGTATATGGCAAACCTGAACATCGACACCATCGACCTCGGCGTGAGCGTTCTTTCGATGCACGCGCCCTTTGAGGTCATTTCCAAGGTGGATCTGTACGAGGCCTATCGCGCCTTCCGCGCCTTCTATCAGTTCTGATCGTCGCCATGGCTATTCCGATGTTGGAACGCCTGCGTGAGGCGGAGCAGACCTACCGCGATCTCGAAGCCTCGCTCTCTGATCCCGCAGTCTCCACCGATCCGCCGAGGCTTGCCCGCGTGATGCGTGAATACCGCTCCATGACCCCCCTGATCGAGACCTACCGCGCTTGCTTGGAGCAGGAGGACATCATTGCCGAGTCGCTTGCCCTTCTCAGCGAAAGCGCCGACGAGGAGCTTCGCCAGCTCGCCTCCGAGGAGCTTCGCGCGGCAAGGGAGGCGTCGGCGGCCTTACAGGAAAAGCTGACCCTTCTGTTGCTTCCGCGCGATCCCAACGACGACAAAAACGTGCTGGTGGAGATCCGCGCAGGGGCAGGCGGCGAGGAGGCGGCTCTCTTTGCGGCGGTTCTGTACCGTATGTACCGCATGTATGCCGACGCCGCGGGCTTCCCCTGCTTTCTCATGAGCGAGACCCCCACCGAGCTGGGTGGCTACCGTCAGGTGATCTTCCGCGTGGAGGGCGACGGCGCGTACTCACGCTTCCGCTTTGAGAGCGGCGTGCATCGCGTTCAGCGCATTCCTCTCACCGAGTCGCAGGGGCGCATCCAGACCTCGACCGCCACCGTTGCCGTCCTTCCCGAGGCGGAAGAGGTGGAGGTGGAGATCAATCCTGCCGACCTGATCTTTGAATCCTGCAAATCGAGTGGCGCGGGCGGTCAGCACATCAACAAGACCGAGTCGGCCGTTCGTCTGACCCACAAGCCATCGGGCATCGTGGTGGAGTGTCAGGAGGAGCGCAGTCAGTTCAAGAACCGTGACAAGGCGCTTCGGATGCTCCGCACCATTCTCTATAACCGTACGCAGGAGGCGCAGAACCGCCAGATCGCCGCCGATCGCCGCCAGCAGGTTGGCACGGGGGATCGCAGTGAGCGCATCCGTACCTATAACTATCCACAGGGACGCGTGACCGATCATCGCATCGGTTTGTCTCTCCATTCGCTCGATCGCTTTCTCAACGGCGAGATCGGCGCGCTCATCGACGCCCTCGCCACGGCCGAGGCGGCCGAACGGTTAAAGCAGAACTGACGTGTACCGCGTCCTCTGTTTTGACATCCCCTCCCCGTAATGTACGGGATATAAGAAATGAATAATGAATAGTGAAGAATGAAGAATGGAGAATTTCGGTTGATTTTCGCCACGGCGAAAATCCTCGTCAATTTTACATCATTCATCAGCGAAGCGACTTCCTTTTTCATTCTTCATTTCCTTTTACTACTCTTTTGAAAGACGGTTTTACAGCATTGAACACCACAATTTACACGGTAACCGACCCCGAACAATCGAATACCGAGCTGGAGCAGGCGGCCGAGATCCTTCGTCGCGGCGGGCTGGTGGTCTTTCCCACCGAAACGGTGTACGGTCTTGG